>JBDSRV010000044.1:0-52349 GCA_039929125.1 Sphingomicrobium sp. | reverse complement strand
GGAATCGAGAACAGAAACGCCACGCCTAAGGACATCCAAGTCGCCAAAATCAATGCGCAAGCGGTCGCCGACCATCTGAAAAGCGTCGGAGTTGCGGCCCGAACCACCATCTTGGGAGGCGTTGATCTCTCAGCCGATCCACGCTCAGGCGTGGTCGTCAAAGTCGTCCCGCCGCGTCCCACCTCACGTTGAAGCGACCAACGAGAAAGCTGTCCGTCGAGCGCGCCACCACAAGCATCGCGCCTACGCAAGTAAATCGGCGGCTGCTTTCTGCCAAACCATAACATTAACGGTACGACCGCTTTGGGCGCAAATCGGCCGTCACAAGAAAGTCATTCGACCGCTTGGAGACGCTCTTAGCGCAGCGATCCATAAGCCGGCGTTATTCGGCGGTCTCCGTACGTGGTTTCGGGGTGAGAAACGCCCGTTACCGCCATCCGACAGGGCCCTGCACCCGGAGACGCAATAATTCTGTAGGTGGTTGGAGGCCCGAGCCGGAATCGAACCGGCGTGCGGGGATTTGCAGTCCCCTACGTAACCACTCCGCCATCGGGCCCCGAGGCGCGTCGGGGCCGCATGGAGGCGGCGGGCGCCGCTTGTCAACATTCGTCATTCGACCAACGGCGGGCGACCGCGCTTCCCCTTGGCGCGCGCTGCGGATAAAGCCACCCTTGAAGGCGGCTGTGTTAGTGCCATATAACAGCCGGACCACCGACGAGGACCCCAATGCCCGACACCAAGCTCGCGCGCCGCGCGATGGTCGACAGCCAGCTCCGCCCACAGGGCGTGACCAACGCCGCTGTGCTTGCCGCGATGGGCTCGATTCCGCGCGAGCAGTTCGTGCCGGAGGGCGCCCGCGCCTTCGCTTACTTCGACCGCTCGATACCGCTTGCCGACGGCGGCGCGATGATGCCGCCGACCGCGCTCGGCCAATTGTTGTCGGCGCTCGATCCGCAGCCCGGCGAACGCGCCCTGGTCGTCGGCCCGGCACCCGCTTATGCGGCCGCGTTGCTCACCGCCGTCGGCCTTGACGTGGAAACCGCCGCGCCGGGCGCCGCGCCGCGCGGCCCGTTTCAGCTCGTCCTGCTCGAAGGCGCGGTGGTCGATTTCCCCGCCGAGCTGGCCGCCGCCCTGGTCCCCGGCGGCCGCGCCGCGACCGCCATCGCCGACCGCGGCGTCACCCGCCTCGCCCTCGGCATCAACGGCGCGCTTGGTGTGACCTTCCGCACCTTTGCCGACGCCGACGTCGCGCCGCTCGCCGCTTACCTTCGTCCACCCGCGTTCACCTTCTAGGGGGCCAAGTTGAAGTCTTTCCTCACGCTCCCGGCGCTGACCCTCGCCCTCCTCGCCGGCACGGCCTCGGCCGATACCCTGCGTGAGGCGCTCAACATGGCCTATGCGACCAACCCGACGCTGACCGGCCAGCGCGAATCGTTGAAGGCGACCGACGCCACCGTCGCCATCGCCCGCGCCGCCGGCCGGCCGTCGGTCTCCGCCACCGTCGGGGTCAACCGCGACCTCACCCAGGCCGGGGTGTTCAATCGCGGCGGCAAGGGTCCGTACCTGACCGGCGGGGTGAATTTGAGCTATCCCTTGTTCAACGGCGGATCGGTCCGCAACGGCATCGCCGCCGCCAGGACCCGGGTCGAGGCTGGGCGCGCCACGTTGCGCGCGGTCGAAGGCGACCTCTTCACCGAAGCGGTCGCGGCATATATGGACGTCATCCGCGACCGCGCGATCGTCGAATTGAACGACAATAATATCAAGCTGCTCGGCACCAACCTGGAGGCGACGCGCGACCGCTTCCAGATCGGCGACCTGACCCGGACCGACGTCGCCCAGTCCGAATCGCGTTTGTCGCTGGGCCGCGCCAGCCAGGCCTCCGCGCAGGGCCGGCTGACGTCGAGCGAGGAAAATTACCGCCGGGTCATCGGCAAGAGCCCGGGCGTACTGGCGCCGCCGCCGCCGCTGCCGCCGCTGCCGGCCAGCGCCGACCAGGCGGTGCGCATCGCGCTCGCCAACAATCCGGATCTCATCGCCATTACCCGCCAGGGGACAGCGGCCGGCTATGACGTCCGCGCCGCCGGGGCCAGCCGACTGCCGACCGTGTCGGGGGTGGCGTCGGGCGATTATTCGAACACGCTCAATTCCAACAGCATCGGGCCAAGCTCGGGCACCGCGACCAGCATCGGCGTGTCGGCCCGCGTACCGCTCTACCAGGGCGGGCTTCCCGCCGCCCGGATCCGCCAATCGCAGGCGCTCGAAGGCCAGTTGCTCGAGCAGCGCGTGGCGACCGAGCGCGCGGTCGTCGCTACCACCCGCTCGGCGTATGCGTCCTACCAGGCGGCGGAGGATTCGATCACCGCCAACCTGGTCGCGGTCAAGGCCGGCGAGCTCGCGCTGGAAGGCGCCCGCGCCGAAAACAGCGTCGGCACCCGCACCGTGCTCGACGTCCTCAATGCCGAGCAGGAATTATTGAACGCCCAGTCGGCGCTCGTGACGGCGCGGCGCGACCTTTACGTCGCCGGCTTCCAGTTGCTCAACGCCATGGGCCAGGCGGAGGCCGAGGACCTCGGGCTCGACGGCGGCCCGCTCTACGACCCGCTCGGCAACTACCGCCGGGTCGCCGGCAATTGGAGCGACTGGTCGAGCGACGCGCGGCATCAGCCGGTCGCCACCCGCACCGTCACGCCGGCCGAGGACGCGCTGAGCGTGACTCCTTCCGCGCGATAGGTAAAAGGGCGCCATGGCCGCCTCCCGCGAACCCTCGATGGAAGACATCCTCGCCTCGATCAAACGCGTGATCGCCGAGGAAAAGGAAATCCGCGCCGCCGCGCCGCCGCCGATGCCGGGGCTTGGGGACGACGACGCCGATGACGACGACGTCCTTGAACTTGACGAGCTTGCCGTGCCGGAGCCGGCGCCGCAGCCGGTCGCCGACCTCGGCCCGCCGTTGGTCGAGGAAGGCATTGCCGACAGCAGCCGCGCCCGGCTCGAAGCGCTGGCCAGCGTCGCCGCCGCCGCCCCGCCGCCGGCCGCGCCGACCAACCCGCTGGAGGATGTGGTGCGCGACATGCTTCGCCCGATCCTCAAGGAATGGCTCGACGACCACCTCCCGCGGATCGTCGACGAGCATGTGAAGCGCGAAATCACCCGCATCACCGGCCGCCCACTCTAGGACTCGCCACCCGGCGGGCCGCTTGCTAGGCCAGCGGTCATGACAAACCGCACCGCCCTTGCCGCCACCGCCGCGGCCTTCGCCCTCGCCTCCGCCACCGTCCCCGCATCGTCGGCGCTCGCCCGCCCGATGACCGCGACCGACATGCACATGATGCACCGCATGGGGTCGCCCAGCGTTTCGCCCGACGGCCATTACGCCTTGTTCACGCTGTCGAGCACCGACATGGCCAAGAACAAGCGCAACAACGTGCTTCAGCTGCTCGACCTGACCAGGCCCGGCGCAATGCCGCAGCCGGTCGCGGCGCTCAAGGACGGGCATGACGCGGTGTTCGCCGCCGACGGCTCGATCTGGTTCCTGAAGGCAGTCGGCGAGCAGGACCAGTTGTTCCGCATGACCCTTGGCGGCAAGCCCGCCCAGGTCTCGACCCTCAAGGGCGACATTTCGGGCTTCAAGCTGAGCCATGACGGCAGCCGGCTGGTGATTTTCGCCGACCGCGACCTGCGCTGCGCCGACTTCGCCTGCGCCCGCCTGCCGGCCAAGGCCGCCGGCGGATCGGCCCGCACCTACGACCAATTGTTCACCCGCCACTGGGACACATGGGCCGAGCCGGGCGTCAAATCGCGCGTCTATGCCTTCCCGATCGTCGCTGGCAAGGTCGCCGGGGCCGGCGTCCCGGTCAGCGGCGCGCTGGTTGGCGACGCGCCGTCGAAGCCGTTCGGCGGCGGCGAGGAGCTCGACGTCTCGCCCGACGGCAAGACCGTCTACTTCGCGCTGCGCGAAGCGGGGCGGATCGAGGCGACCTCGACCAACCTCGATGTGTTCGCGGTCCCCGCCGACGGTTCGGCCCAGCCGGTCAACCTCACCGCCGCCAACCGCGGCACCGACACGCTGCCGACCTTGTCCCCCGACGGCCGCACCCTGGCCTACGTCTCAATGGCCCGCGAAGGCTATGAGAGCGACCGCCAGGTGATCATGCTGCGCGACGTCGCCAGCGGCCAGGTGCGCGCGCTGACCGCCGGCTGGGATCGCTCGGCCGGTTCGCTCGCCTGGACACCCGACGGCCGCGCCCTGCTGGTCACCGCCGACGACGTCATGGAAGCGCCGATCTTCCGCGTCGACGCCGCCACCGGCCAGGTGACCAAGCTGACCGCCACCGGCCATGCCGGCAACGTCACCCCGCTCAAGGACGGCAGCACGGTCTTCACCCTCAACAGCGTGATGGCGCCCGACGATCTGTATCGCGTCGATGCCCGCGGCCGCCTGACCCAGCTGACCGCCGTCAACCGCGACCTCCTCGCCCAGCTCGATCCGGTGAGCTTCGAGAAGTTCAGCTTCCGGGGTGCCAACGGTGACACCGTGTGGGGCATGAAGATGAAGCCCATGCGCGCCGCCGCGCCGCTGCCGATCGCGTTCGTCGTCCACGGCGGGCCGCAGGGCAGCTTCGGCAACGGCTGGAGCTACCGCTGGAACCCGCGCCTGTTCACCGCGCCAGGCTATGCCGTGGTCAGCGTCGATTTTCACGGCAGCACGGGCTACGGCCAGTCCTTCACCGACTCCATCCGCAACAATTGGGGCGGCTGGCCGCTCGAGGATCTCAAAAAGGGCCTCGCCTTCGCCACGTCGCAGGATCGCCAGCTCGACGCCGGCCGCACCTGCGCGCTCGGCGCCAGCTACGGCGGCTACATGATGAACTGGATCGAGGGGCAGTGGAGCGACCGCTTCAAGTGCATCGTCCAGCATGACGGCGTGTTCGACGCCCGCGCCATGGCCTACGAAACCGAGGAACTGTGGTTCGACGAGTGGGAGCATGGCGGCAAGACCTATTACGAGGACCCCCAGGCGTTCGAAAAATGGAACCCGGTCAATTACGTCGCCAACTGGAAGACCCCGATGCTGGTCATCACCGGCGAAAAGGATTTCCGCATCCCCTACACGCAGGGGCTGGCGTCGTTCACCGCGCTACAGCGCAAGGGCGTCCCGTCGCGGCTGATCGTCTTCCCGGATGAGAACCACTGGGTCCTGAAGCCGAAGAATTCGATCCAGTGGTACGGCGAAGTGTTCGGCTGGATGAACAAGTGGATGGGTTCAGGAGCCGCCGAGCGCAGGTGAGCGATTGCGCAGCAATCGGGAAGCAGTGCGAAGAGACGGCGAATGGCGGACGGCCTGCGCCTGAAAGGCGACAGGACCGACGGCGCGGATTTATTCCGCGTCGGCCCTCGAACGGTTGATGCTGCAACGCGGCACGGCTAGTCGCAACGCATGACCGAACTCGCCAAGACCTTCGAACCCGGCGCCATCGAGGCCCGCTGGTATGCCCATTGGGAAGGCGAGGGCCGGTTCCGCCCGGCGCGCGACGACGCCACCCCGTTCACCATCGTCATGCCGCCGCCCAACGTCACCGGAAGCCTGCACATCGGCCACGCGCTCGACGTCACGCTGCAGGACATCCTCACTCGCCACGCGCGGCTGCAGGGCAAGGATGCCTTGTGGGTGGTCGGCACCGACCATGCCGGCATCGCCACCCAGATGGTCGTCGAACGGCAGCTCGATCTCGAGCAGAAGAAGCGCGCCGACATGGGCCGCGAGGCGTTCCTCGAACGGGTGTGGCAGTGGAAGGAGGAAAGCGGCGGCGCCATCACCCGCCAGCTCCGCCGCCTCGGCGCGTCGTGCGACTGGTCGAACGAGCGCTTCACCATGGACGAGGGCTTTTCAAAGGCCGTCACCCACGTCTTCGTCGAATTGCACAAGCGCGGATTGCTCTATCGCGACAAGCGCCTCGTCAACTGGGACCCCAAGTTCCAGACCGCGATCAGCGACCTCGAGGTCGAGACGCGCGAGGTGCAGGGCAAGTTCTGGACCTTGCGCTACCCGCTCGCCGACGGCAGCGGGCACGTTGAGGTGGCCACCACGCGCCCGGAGACCATGCTCGCCGACATGGCGGTCGCGGTCCATCCGACCGACGAGCGCTACACCGCGTTGGTCGGCAAGCAGATTCGCCTGCCGATCACCGGCCGGCTTATCACCATTGTCGCCGATGAGCATGCCGACCCGGAACTCGGATCGGGCGCGGTCAAGATCACGCCGGGGCACGACTTCAACGATTATGAGGTCGGCAAGCGCGCGGGGTTCAAGCCCGGCGACATGCTCAACATGCTCGATGCGGCGGGCCGTATATTTCCGTGTGATGGCATTCCTGATGAGTTGATCGGTCTTGACCGGTTCGATGCTCGCAAACGCGTAGTAGAAATGCTCGATGCGGAAGGCGCGCTGGTCAAGGTCGAGGACCGCGTCATCGCCACCCCGTTCGGCGACCGTTCGGGCGTCGTGATCGAACCGTGGCTAACCGACCAATGGTATGTCGATGCGGCGACGTTGGTGAAGCCGGTGATCGAGGCGACCAAGTCCGGCGCGATCAAGATCGTGCCCGAAAGCTGGTCGAAAACCTGGTTCAACTGGCTCAACAATATCCAGCCCTGGTGCGTTTCGCGACAGCTGTGGTGGGGGCACCGCATTCCAGCGTGGTACGGCCCCGCAATCGTCGACGGGAAACTAGACGCCAAGCCGAAGCTGAGTCTCGAACGAGAGACGTTTGGAATACAGGACTCAAGGATTTTTGTTTGCGAGACTGAGACCGAGGCACGGGAGCTCGCCAGCGAGACCTACGGTGTTCCTGCTAGCGAAATCGGGTTCGAAGACGATTTTCAGCGCGCCTTAGCTAAGAACTCCCTGCGGCAGATGAAAAACGAAGGCGAGTTTACGCTTTGGCTTGGCCGTGATTCTGACGTCCTCGACACATGGTTCAGCTCCGCGCTGTGGCCCTTCGCGACCCTCGGCTGGCCGGAGCAGACGCCCGACCTCGCCCGCCATTACCCCAACGACGTGCTCATTTCCGGCTTCGACATCTTGTTCTTCTGGGACGCCCGGATGGCGATGCAGGGGCTGGAATTCATGAAGGAGGTGCCGTGGAAGACATTGTACCTCCACGGCCTCGTCCGCGACGCGCATGGACAGAAGATGTCCAAGTCGAAGGGCAATACGGTCGACCCATTGGGCCTGATCGACAAGTTTGGCGCGGATGCGCTGCGCTTCACGCTCGCGGCGATGGAAAGCCAGGGCCGCGACATTAAGCTCGATGAGAAGCGCGTCGAGGGCTACCGCAACTTCGCCACCAAATTGTGGAACGCCGCGCGCTTCCTCCAGGGCAATGGGGTTGGCGCGAGCATGTCGATCGCCGCGCCGCCCGCGACGCTCCCGGTCAACCGCTGGATCATCGGCGAGGTCGTCGACACGCTGGCCAAGCTCGACAAGGCCTTCGCCGACCTGCGCTTCGACGACATGGCCGACACCATCTACCACTTCACCTGGGGCACCTTCTGCGACTGGTATGTCGAGCTGGTGAAGGGTGATTTCGCCCCTCCCGCCAGAGCGGGAGGGGTTGACTCGCCGCAGGCGAGCGGGGGAGGGCATGTCGCACTTCACGAAAACAGTCCCTCCCCTTCGCCGCTGCGCGGCTCTTCCCCTCCCGCTCCGGCGGGAGGGGCGGAGGAAACCCGCCAGGTCGCCGCCTGGGCGTTCGACCAGATCCTCGTCATGCTCCACCCGTTGATGCCGTTCATCACCGAGGAATTGTGGCATTCGATGGGGGGAAGGCCGTACGACCTGATCGTCGCCAAATGGCCGGCGCCCGACGCGCAGCGCGACCCCGCCGCCGCGAGCGAGGTCGACGGTCTGATCGCCATCGTCGATCAGGTTCGCGCGCTTCGCGCCGAGCTGTCCATCCCATGGAGCGCCGCGCTGGTGCCGCACATTATCGGCGGCGATACGGCGACGCTGCAACGCTTCGCCGCCAACGCGCCGACCCTGTCGCGCATGGCCAAGCTGGGGGCCGCGGTGGCGGCTGACGCCGTCCCTCAAGGCTCGGCACAGATCGTCCTCGACGGGACGACCATCGCCTTCCCGCTCGGCGACGCGATCGACCTCGACGCCGAGAAAGCGCGCCTCGCCAAGGCCATCGCCGCCGCCGAGAAAGATCGCGACTCCCTCGCCGCGCGCCTCGCCAACCCCGCCTTCGCCGAGCGCGCCAAGCCCGAGGCGGTGGCCAAGGCGCGCGAGGACCATGACGTCCGCGCCGCCGAGGCCGAACGGCTGGCCGCGGCGTTGGGGCGGTTGGGGTAGCCGACATCAAGGAGCAAAGATTGCCCGACACCCCGGCTCCGGCCCGCCCGCGTCAGCGCGACCTGACCACCGGCCCGATCGCCAAAACCTTGCTCGCCTTCGCCTTGCCGACATTGGGCTCGTCGGTGCTGCAGTCGCTCAACGGCTCGATCAACTCCGTCTGGGTCGGGCGCTTCCTCGGGACAAGCGCGCTCGCCGCGACGTCCAACGCCAACATCGTCATGTTCCTGCTGACCTCGTTCGTGTTCGGCTTCGGCATGGCCGCGACGATCCTCGTCGGTCAGGCGTTCGGCCGCCGCGACGTCGACGGCGCGCGGCGCGTGGTCGGCACCGCATTGGGCGCCTTCAGCCTGATCGCGGTCGCCGTCGCCATCCTTGGCTGGCTGTTCGCGCCCGACATATTGCGCTTGCTCGGCACCCCGGCGGGCGCCGCGCCGCTGGCGCTCGCCTATCTGCGCGTGATCTTCCTCGCCATGCCCGCCGCCTTGATGCTGGTGATGCTGATGATGGCCCTGCGCGGATCGGGCGACAGCCTGACGCCATTAAGGTTCATGATCCTCTCGGTGGTGCTCGACAGCGGTCTGAACCCATTGTTCATCCGCGGCTTCGGGCCGATCCCGGCGCTCGGCATCGCCGGCTCGGCAACCGCGACGGTCATCGCCAACTATGTCGCGCTGGCCGGGCTCATCGCCTATCTCTACGCCAAGGATCTGCCGCTCAGGCTGCGCGGGGCGGAGCTTGGCTATCTCAGGCCCGATCCCGCCTTGCTCGGCCCGATCCTGCGCAAGGGCCTGCCGATGGGCCTGCAGATGATCGTCATCTCGGCCTCGTCCTTGTTCCTCATCGGGCTCGTCAACCGCGAGGGCGTGGAGACCGCCGCGGCGTTCGGGGTGGCGATGCAATTGTGGACCTATTTGCAGATGCCGGCGATGGCGGTCGGCGCGGCGGTGTCGACCATGGTCGCGCAGAATATCGGCGCCGACCGTTGGGACCGGGTCAGCCGAGTCACCCGCGCCGGGGTGATCCAGACGCTCATCATCACCGCCGGGCTGGTCGCCATCCTCGCCGTCGCCGACAGGCCGGCGCTGGCGCTGTTCCTCGGCTCGTCGAGCCCGGCGCTGCCGATCGCCCGCCACATCCAGCTGCTGGCGACGTGGAGCTTCCTGATGTTCGGCGTGACGCTGGTGCTGTTCGGCACGGTCCGCGCCAACGGTGCCGCGGTCGGGCCGCTGGTGATCCTCGCCATCGGCCTGATCCCGGTGCGGCTCGGCTTCGCCATCCTCGCCCGGCCGTGGCTCGGCGCCGATGCGTTGTGGCTCAGTTTCCCGGCCAGCTCGATCAGCAACCTCCTGCTCGCCAGCGCTTATTACCTCCACGGCGGCTGGAAGAAGCAGCGGATGATGGGACCGCTGCCCGACGACGAGGAATGCCGCGACCAGGCCGATACGGCAGGCGAGGCGGGTGGCCGGATCATGCCGTCCGCTTAATCTCGATACGCCTAGTTGCTATTGAGAATTGTTCGCACTAGAGGCGTGTCATGATCAACCGCATTTTCATTGGCGCGCTTGCCGCGCTCGCTTTCGCTCACCCCGCCGCTGCCGCGCCCGGGGTCGGATCCAAAGTCTATGGCGCGACCGTCGAGAAAGGCGTGACCGAGGTCGAGGCGCGCTACGGCCGCCTCGCCGGCGGTCCCGCCTCGGGCGAGGACGGGCTGGTGTTTGAGCTCGCCCACGGCTTCAGCGACCGCTTCTACGGCGCGTTGCTCGCCGAGTTCGAGCGTGAGCCGGGCGAGGCCCGCAGGCTCGAGGCCTTCGCCGCCGAAGGCATTTTCACCCTCGGCCGGATCGACGCGCTTGGCCTCGATACCGCGCTTTATGGGGAGTATGAGGCGGTCCGCGATGGCCCCGACGTGCTCGAAACCAAGCTCCTCCTCCAGCACAAGAGCGGCCCATTCGACGGCCGCCTCAACCTCAAGGCCGCCAAGCCGCTGGCCGGCGGCGCCCCGCTCGAATTCGGCTATGCCGCCTCTGCCGACTGGAAGGCGCTCGGCGACATCCGCCTCGGCGCCGCGGCGTTCGGCGACCTCGGCACGTCGCGCAACTTCACCACCCGCGCCGCCCATTTCGCCGGCCCGATCGTCAAGGCGGAGGTCGAGCATCTCGGCCCCGGCGAGCTCGGCATCGAGACCGGCTATCTGTTCGCGTTGGGCCGAGCCCGCGACGAGACCATTGGCCAGCTCCGCCTGCTGCTCGAATATGAGTTCCGCTTCTAGCGTCGCTCAGGCGAGGTCGAACTGACCCTCGCGCGGCGCGGCGATGGTGATCGCCGCCCGCGCCACGGTCACCGTCACCGGGGTCTTGGCGGCAATCTCGCCGTCGATCGAGATGGCGAGCCGCGGCCGGGTCTCGAGCCTGAGCTTGCGCCCGCGCCATTCGGTCACGGTCTGCGCCCGCCGCCTCAGCTTGAACAGGGTCGCGAACCAGCTCCACGCCAGCCCGATGACGCGCTTGCCCGTCACCGCCTGGATGACGATCACCCCGCTGTCGATCTCCTGGCTCTCGATCAGCTCGACCCCGCCGTGATGGGTGCCGTTGGCGATCCGCACCTCGGTCGCCCACAAGGTGCTTTTCTCCGTGCCGTCATCGACCGTCAGTCGGAACGGCTTAAACTTCACCGCGCAGCGCACCGCCCACAGCAGATAGCCGACCATGCCGAGCGATTGCTTCAATCCCTTGGGCACCGAATCGGCGATCATCGGCGACAGGCCGATCGCCGCCGCATTGGCGAAATAATCGCCGTCGATGCAGCCCAGGTCGATCCGCCGCCGCTGCCCGTCGGCGATCACCGCGATGGCGCTGTCGAGGTCTTTCGGGATGCCGAGCGTGCCCGCGAAACTGTTGGCGGTGCCCAGCGGCAGCAAGGCGAACACCGTCCCGCTGCCCAGGAAATGGTCGATGTTGGTCGATAGCGACCCGTCGCCGCCGCCCAGGATGACCATCGGCGCCCTGGCGATCGCGTCCTTGACCGCGCCGTCCATCTTGTCGGGATCGTCGATCGCCTGCGCGTCGATCAGCTCGATCCCGGCGGCGGCCAATTTGTCGCGCGCCTCGTCGAACGCGTCCGCCCCGCCGCGACTCATGGCGTTGACGATCAAGATGGCCTTGCGCGGGAGGGTATCGTTCATGATCGCACCAATGCCCGGCGACATCGGAATGTCCACTCGTTATGGGGAGGCTATGACCTCAGCTTCCTTCCCCGCCCTCCGTATGCGCCGCGGCCGCTCGGCCCCGTGGATCCGCGACATGCTCGCCGAGCATCGCCTCGATGCCAGCGACCTCATCTGGCCGCTGTTCGTCGCCGACGGCAAGGACGCGGAGGAACCGGTCGCGACTCTGCCCGGCGTGTCGCGCTGGACGGTCGACCGGCTCGCCGCCCGCGCCAGGGAAGCCGCCGCGCTCGGCATCCCGTGCATCGCCTTGTTCCCCAACACCCCGCCGGCCTTGCGCACCGCCGACGCCCGCGAAGCGCTCAACCCCGACAACCTCATTTGCCGCGCCATCCGCGAGATCAAGTCGGCGGTGCCCGATATCGGCATCCTCACCGACGTCGCGCTCGATCCCTATACCGCCGACGGCCATGACGGGCTGACCGATGCCCGCGGCCAGGTCGTCAACGACACCACCTCCGCGATCCTCGTCGACCAGGCGCTGGTTCAGGCCGCCGCCGGCGCCGACATCGTCGCCCCGTCGGACATGATGGACGGGCGCGTCGGCGCGATCCGCGGTGCGCTGGAGCGCGAAGGCCATGTCGATGTCGCGATCATGGCCTATGCCGCCAAATATGCCTCGGCCTTCTACGGCCCGTTCCGCGACGCGGTCGGCTCGCGCGGCCTGTTGAAGGGCGACAAGCGCGGCTATCAGATGGACCCGGCCAATGGCGGCGAGGCCTTGCGCGAAGTCGCACTCGACCTCGCCGAAGGCGCCGACATGGTCATGATCAAGCCCGGCCTCGCCTATCTCGACGTCCTCGCCCGAGTTGTCGATCGCTTCGGCGTGCCGACCTTCGCGTATGCCGTGTCGGGCGAATATGCGATGATCGAGGCGGCGGCGGCGGCCGGCGCCGGGGATCGCGATGCGCTGATCCTCGAGACCTTGCTGGCGTTCAAACGGGCCGGCGCGCGCGGCGTGCTGACCTACCATGCGCTCGACGCCGCGCGCCTCCTCCATGGCTAGGACGCCATGATGCCGAAGACAGTCGTCGAAACCCCGCGCCTTCGCCTGCGCGAATGGGACGATGCCGACCGCGATCCCTTCTACGCCGTGATGAACACCCCCGCCGTGATGCGCTACCTCGGTGGGCTGCAGACCCCCGAGGAATGGGCCGGCGTGTTCGACCGGGTGGTCGCCTATCAACGCGATCTCGGCCACACCTTCTGGCTGGTCGAGCGGCGCGATGACGGCGTGATCCTCGGCTGGTGCGGCTTGAAGCGGATCAACTATCCCGGCGCGCCGAACCCCGGCGACATGGAGATCGGCTGGCGCTACCGCGAGGCGGCGTGGGGGCAGGGCATCGCCAAGGAAGCCGCCATCGCTACCCTCGACCTCGCCTTCGGACGCTTCGCCGCGCCGTTCGTCGTCGCCGTGACGTTCGACGTCAACGCCGCCAGCTGGGGCCTGATGGAGCGGCTCGGCATGGCCTGGGACCCGACGCTCGATTTCGACGATCCGCGCTTTACCGACATGGGGCCGAGCAAGCAGTGGCGGATCGACGCCGCCGACTGGCCCGCGGCCCGCGCCGCGGCGCTGGCTTAGCGTCGCTTTCGCGTCATCGGATCGGCACCAGCCCGCACCCCCACCCGGCCAACCCATACGATACACTGAGTAGGTGGCCGGGTGGGGGTGCGGGCTGGCGCCGTCTCGACCAACAAAGACTCTAGCGCCTCAGCATCGCCGCGATGGCGGCGACGCTGGCCGCCTGGCGGCCATCGATCGCACCGACTTCCTCTGCCGCTGCGGCAATCGCCAGCCGGTCGCCGACCGACAGTCCGCCGCCCGTCGCCAGCGCGGTCCCGCCCAGCGCATCAATGTCGGCCAGCGCCTTGGCCACCGGCGCCCGGGCGCCGATGGCGGCGGACAATTTTTCCTGCGCGTCGATCCAGCTTTCGCTTTGCGCCGGGCCGGCGGCCGCGGCGGCATTGTGCGCGCTGGCAATGAGCATGTCGAAGTTTGGCGTCGACGCCGCCGCGGCGCCGCTCAGTTGCGCCAGCTGGGCGGTCAGCGTGGCGTTCGCCGGGCCGGCCACTTCGTCGGCCGAAATCGGCTCGCGCGGGTCGATCGCCTCGGCCGCGCGCGGCGCCAGCCGGCGCGCCACATTTTCACCGCCGGCGCATCCGCTCGTCAGGATGGCAAGCAGGACGAAAGCGGCAAGGGGCGGGCGGAAGGGCATGAAGCAGGGTCTATGCGGGCGGCCCGGCGGACGCAACGGCGGCAAGCGGTTGTGACCCGCTGCATGCGCCTCGCCTATTTGCCGGGCGGGGGTTGCGCCCCCCGGCACCGCCCCCTATTGGCACCCCCGGCACGCGCCCGTAGCTCAGCTGGATAGAGCATCAGACTACGAATCTGAGGGTCGGACGTTCGAATCGTTCCGGGCGCGCCATTTCTCCCCATCTCTGCCATCTTCGCGCCACCCCGCGCCCCAACGACAACGGCCCGACGGATTTTTCCGCCGGGCCGCGATCGTTGCTCAGGCGGCGCGGTTTAGCCGCGCTCGCCCGGTTGGGGCGCCGGCGCCGGGGCGGGCGCCGGGGGTGCCGGGCACAGGTCGCTCGCCAGGATCACCGAGCCGTCGGCGCAGGTCTGGGTCGCGACCGGCGGCGGTGGTGGCGGCGCGACGGGGGCCTCGACCACCGGCGCCACAACCGGGCGCGGGCCGGCGAAGCTGTAGAGCAGGCTGGCCATCAGGCTATGCGCGGTCAGCCGGCCCTGGATCTTCCCATAGAAGTCTGAGTCATAGCTGCGCCGGTCAGAGCGGACGTAGCGATACTTCAGCCCGGCCTCGATGTTGCGGCCGATTTCCTGGCGGATCATTGCGATGCCCTGGACGATCAGGCCATTGTCGCGCGTGCTTTGCAAATTGGTGTAATTGCCGTTGCCGAACAGCCGCAGCCGCGGGTTGGCGGTGATCCGGGCATAGCCGATGCCGGGGCCCGCGCTCAGCGTGAAGCCGTTGCCGAGCGGCAGGTCGCCGAGCACATTCAGCGCGATCGAGCGGCTGGTGATGCGGCCGTTGGCGTCGTTGACGCCGCCGAACACGAAGTCGTTCGGGTCGACCGTGATGGTATCGAACTTGGCGCTGCGATAGCTGGCTTCCAGTTCGGTGCGGACCACGCCCCAATCATATCCGACGACGACATCGCCATCGAAGCCGGTCTTCATGTCGGCGATAAAATAATTGCTCGAACTGACCGCGAGCGGGCCGACCGCGGCCGTGCTCAACGCCGGGCCACCCCCGCCGCCGGTGGCGAAGCCCTCGGTCGCGCGGGCGTGGATGTCCTTGACGAACAACGCGCCGGCTTCGACGCCGACATAGACCTGATGGTCGCGGGCCACAGCGGGCGAGGCCGCGAATGCCGACGCCAGGAGCGCCGCCGCCGTAATTTTCCTGATCATGAAACCCCCATTAAGAAAAGAGGCGCCGCCCCGGTAGAACGCCGCCTCAACGATGATGAGTGTGTCGATGTTTAATGTCGAGCGCCAATCGCCCTCAGGCCTGAAGCGCGACCGGCCCCGCATAGCCCGCCGGCCCGGCATGAACCGCGCGCTCGGCAAAGTCCTCGGCCAGCTTGCTGTGCCAGTCGCGCGCTTGGGACGTCATCGCGCGATGCGCGGCGGTCCGCTCTTCCGCTGCGCGGCGAAGATAAAAACGTTGGTTCGACTCCATGGTCGACACTCCCCACGACCCAATCCGGCGATCCAACCTTGCGCGCCAAATATGAAACGTTCGTTAAAGCTTCAGGATCGCCCCCCGGCGTCCGGCTGAGAGGGAAGCTGCCAAAGCGCGCCCCAACAAGCGAATCGCTTCGTCGCCGAAATGAAACGACTGGTCGTGAATCGTCGTTCCGGCATCGCTGGATTAACTGTTTGAGTTGGCGTGCTGGGGTGGTAATTTGCGGCATGACCATTGTCCGCCTGGCGATCGCCGCCGCTTTGATCCTGTCGCCGGTCGCCGCCATTGCCGGCGCCAGCGGCTTCGCCATCGTCAATCAATCGGGCGCGGCTTTGTCGGGGCTGTCGGTTCGCCGCACCGGCACCAGCGACTGGCACCCGCTCGGCGCGGGGCTGTCACCGGGTGCGATGAGCAAATTTTCGTTCACCGATCCCGATTGCGCGTTCGACATCAAGGCCACCCTCGCCGGCAGCGGCGAGGCGCTGTGGCGCGGCGTCAATCTGTGCGAAGTGGCTAGCGTGACCCTGCAGCGCGACGCGTCGGGCGCGACCTGGGTCGACTACGACTGAACGCCCGCCGGCGGCTGCGGATCATCGGCGCTACCGCCCGCGGCCTCGCCGCCTCGGCCAGCGCAAGCTGGTCGGCCTTGACGGCATCGAGCAACTTGGCCCCGGCAACGAACACCACGCCGGTGCACGCCACCGCCAGCATCATGCCCGGCCAGCCCGGCATCATCAGCAGATAATGGTGACCGCGCTCGGCGGCGCCGACGGCGATGGCATAGATCACAAGGAAGGCCTCGAACCGCGTCTTGACGGTGAACAGCCGGGCAACACAGTTACGCATGGTCATGGTAAAGCAAACGCCGTGCCAATGGCGCGGTTCCGCCGATTTTCGATTAAGCTTCTGGGTTAAATGTAAATTAACCCGACGCCAGCGCGGACAGGTCGAGCGCGTCGAGCAGGGCCGCGCGCGCGGCTTCGATGGCGCCGATCAACGCCGCCGACTGCAAATCGGGGATCGCGATTTCCTTGGGCCAGTGCGCGGCGATGACCTTGGCCAGCCGGTCGAGCTTGGCTTCGTCGACCAGGAACCGGGGATCGACGTCGGCCGGGTCGCACGCCACGCGCAGCCTCAGGCAGGCCGGCCCGCCGCCATTGGCCATCGACTGGCGGACGTCGACATACTCGACCCGCCGGATCGCGCCGTTGGACGCCAGATGCCGGTCGATCCATTGCTTGACCGACGGCGTGTCGCGGCACTCGGTCGGCGCGACCAGCGTCATCGCCCCGTCTGGCGGGGTTATCAACTGGGCATTGAACAGATAAGCGCGGATGGCATCGGCCAGTGGCACGTCGGCGTCGGCGACCTCGACAAACTCGAATCCCGGCACGCGCCCGCTGATCGCCCGCAGCAGCGCGTCTTTGTCGGCGAACGCTTTCTCATGCGCGAACAGCACTGGCCCGTTGGCGACCGCGACGACATCGTTGTGGAACGCCCCGGCGGCGATCGCCTCCTCGCTCTGCGCCGCGAAGACGGTCCGCGCCGGGTCGAGCCGGTGGAGCCGTGCGACCGCTTTGGATGCCTCGACATTCTGCCGCGCCGGGAAGGGGCCGCCGGTCACGCCATAAACGAACACCTCGATGCCCGGTGCGCCATGCGCTTCGGCCAAGCGCATGTGGTTGGCCGCGCCCTCGTCGCCGAACGCCGGCACCGGCCCGTGCACCGCGAAGGCGTCGTCGGCAAAGGCGACCCGCAGCTGCGCCAGCATCGCCGCCCACTCATGGCTGCGATGCGGCATGGTCTGGAGGTTGGCGACCGTCAGGTGGCACTTGCCGTCGCCGGTGTCGGGCGCCGGGCTGACCGTCGCCGCATTGGCCGCCCACATCGCCGACGCACTCATGGCGTTGGCGGCGATCACCGGCTCGGCGTCCTCGACGATGGTGCCGAGCGCCGCCAGCCACGCCCGCGCCGGCCGTGGCGGCGGCACGAACAGCCCCTGCACCAGGCCCAGCGCAAGGTTGGCGCGCATCTTGTCGAGGCCTTGCAGCGCCGCGCCCCGCGGCCGCGACACCTCGCCCGCGTTCTTCGCCGAGGCGAGGTTGCCGAGGCTCAGCCCGGCATAATTATGGCTCGGCCCGACCAGCCCGTCGAAATTGATCTCGCACACCGCCATCAGCGCGCCACCGCCAGCACCCGGTCGCCGACCTCGACGTTGAGATTGGCCATCGTCTCGGGATCGATTTTCAGCGCCCCGTCGGCGGTTCGCTCGGCCTGGGCGTAGCAGCAGATGAAGTCATGCAATATGCCGCTGGCGACCATCATCGTCGCGATACCCTCGGAATGCGGGTCGCTCTCGCCGACCACCCGCAGCCATTCCGCCTCGCGCACCGTCTTGATCTGGTCGGTCGCCGCGGTGACGGTCGGCCCGCCGTCGAAGATGTCGATGTAGCAGTCCCACAGGAACCCCTCATTCTCGAGCATCTTCAATGCCGCGCGGCCGGTCGGGTGGGGCTGGCCCATCACCGCCTTGGCGCTGTCGGGCAGCATGTTCACATAGATGGGCGCGTTGGGCATCAGATCGGCGATGAACTGGGTGCCGTGGACGGCGTTGAACTCGTCGGCTTCCGGAAAGCTCATGCCGAAGAAACGCCCCGCCAGCGCGTCCCAGAATGGCGAGTTGCCGGCCTGGTCCATGACCCCGCGCAGCTCGGCCAGAATGCGCGACGCGAACCGCGGCCGGTGCTGCTTGATGAACAGATATCGCGACCGGGCGAGCAGCATGCCGAGCCCCCCGGCGCGCTCGTGCGGGTGGAGGAACAGCCCGCCGACCTCGGAGGAGCCTTCAAGGTCGGTGCACAGGCTCAGGGTCTGGTTGCGGAAGATCCGCCCCAGCTCCTCGCTCTTCTGCGCCAGGGTCGAGATGCGATAGCTGTAGAACGGCCGGTCGGCGCCGACCTGGCCGAACACCTGGCAGGTGCCGCGGATCGCGCCGGTGCGGACATCCTCGAGGATGAACACATAGAGGTCGTCGCTCTGGCTCTCGCCGGTGCGGCTGAAGCCCGCTTCGCTGCGCTCGAGCTTGCGCTCCAGCGTGGCGCGGTCGGCGGGCAGGTTGGTGAACCCCCCGCCGGTCAGCTTGGCGAGGTCGTAGAGGGCGCGGATGTCATCGGGCCGGGCGGCGCGGATGCGGTGGCTCATGCCGCCTCTCCGGCCAGGCGCATCAGCGTCAGCGCCGACAATGCGGCGCGCTCGGACAGGCTGTCGACGATCAGATATTCCTCCATCGAATGGATGCTCCCGCCGCGCACGCCCATGGTGTCGATCACCGGCACCCCGCAAGCCGCGATATTGTTGCCATCGCACACGCCCCCGGTCGGCTGCCAGCCGATCGACTGGCCAAGGTCGGCGCCGGCCTGTTTCACCAGCCCGAACAGATGCTCCAGCGGCGCGGTCATCGGCTTGGGCGGCCGCGCGAACTGGCCGTGGATCGAAATCTTGACGTCATGCTCGGCGGCGACCGCGGCGACCGCGGCGTCGATCAGCGCCTGCGCCTGCGCCTGGTCGTCGAGGGTTGCGGGGCGCAAATTGACCCGCAGCACGGCCGTGTCGGGCACGACATTGTTGGGCCCGCCGCCGTCGATCCTAGCCGGGTTGACCGACAGGCCGCCGCGCACCCCCGCCTTCAGCCGCAGCGCCAGGTCAGCGGCGGCGACCAAAGCATTGCGCCCGTCTTGCGGATTGCGCCCGGCGTGGGCCGATCGGCCATGGACGGTGAAGCTGAAATTGCCACTCCCCGGGCGGGCGCCAGCCAGCGTCCCGTCGGGCAAAGCGGAGGGTTCATAGGTCAAGGCCGCGCGTTTGCCGTGCGCCGCCGCCGCGATCAGCGCGGCCGATCCCGGCGACCCGACTTCCTCGTCCGAATTCAGCACCACCTCATAGCCGATGGTGTCGCGCAGCGGCCCGGCCTCGAACGCGCCCAGCGCCGCCAGCATGACCGCGATCCCGCCCTTCATGTCGGCCACCCCGGGGCCGCCCAGCACGCCATCCTCAAGCCAGCGCAGCGCCTGGAATGGATGGTCGACGGAGAACACCGTATCCATGTGCCCGGTCAGCAATAGCTGCACCGGCGCGGTCGGCCGGACGGTGAGGTGGACATTGCGGCCATGCGCCAGCGCGAAGGGCTTGCCGGCGGCGTCGATCGCCTCGACCGGCGCGGCATCGACCAGGGTCATTGCCCCGGGCAATGCGGCAAAGGCGTCGGCCAGCGTCCCCGCCATCCGCGCCAGCCCGTCGAGGTTGCGCGATCCGGTATTGACCGCCGCCCACGTCTCGACCTGCGCAAGCATCGGCGCCGCCGCCGCCCGCTCGACGCAATCGCGCTCCGATGATGTCAGCCCCTGCATGGCGGGTGCCTAGCGTGGGATGGAGCCGATTGCGAGAGGGCTCCTCCCCGGAACGGGGAGGGGGACCAGCGAAGCTGGTGGAGGGGCCGGCTGCGTCGGCGCATCGCCCCCTCCGTCAGCCTGCGGCTGCCACCTCCCCGTTCCGGGGAGGAATTACAAATATGCCGCAAACCCCTCGACGATCGCCCGGTACATGTCGCGCTTGAACGGGACGATCATGGCGGGCAGCCGGTGCGGCTCGACCCATTGCCAGGCGTTGAACTCGGGATGCCTGGTGGCGATGTCGATGGCGCTGTCATCGCCCAGGAACCGCGCCAGGTACCAGTCCTGCAACTGGCCCTTGTATTTGCCCTTCCACAGCCGCGCCGCGAGCGCTTCGGGCAGTTCATAGCGCATCTGCTGCGGATGGACCGCGACCTGCTCGACCAGGCGCGGCGCGATGCCGGTTTCCTCTTCGAGCTCGCGCAATGCCCCGGCCCAGCTGTCCTCGCCCGGGTCGAGCCCGCCCTGCGGCATCTGCCACGCCTCGTCCGTATTATCGATCCGCCGCCCGACCCACACGAGGCCCTCGGCATTAAGCAGCATCACGCCGACCCCGCGGCGGTAAAGATGATCGTCGGTCATGCGTTTCGCCTAGCGCGTCGCGTGGCGGCGAGCCAGTCGCGTCACAGGCCGAGTTCGTGGATCCGGCCCAGCACCAACCGTGTCTGCTGTTCGAACAGGCTCATGTTGTTGAGGAAGGCCGCGGTCGCAGCGCGATGCCAACGCAATTCCCCGGCCAGTTCCGGGTGGGCCCGCAACGTCCGCGCAGCTTGGGCCCAGCGATCGCCCGGCAGGTCAATCGCGCAGGTGCGCGGCAAGGCCTGGGTCAGCGGCTTGTCGGGGATCGGTCGGTCGCCGCATTTGGCGCGGATCGCGTCCTGGATGTCGTCGGGAATTTGCTGGCGAACGTGCTGGCGATACGGGGTGTCGATCGAAACCATGTCGATCTGGTCGAAATTGAGCGTCATCAGATTGGCAAGTTCGTTGCGCATCGCCGGATCGTCGATCCCGTCCATCCGCTCGCCCCCAAACACGCGCGTCCAGTTCACGGCGTTGATGCCGAGTACGTAGACCTGGCTGGCCTGATAGGCGGCGATGACGAAGTCGGAATCGCGCACTTTTTTGTCGCCGCTCCACCCGGCCAAGGCGACGTTGCCGTAGCGGCTGGTCGTCCCGTAATAATCCCTGGCGGTGACGAAGAAGTCGACGAAGCCTTTGAGCCCGGGCTTTAGCCCGACCAGCATCGCCCGCGTCTCGCGCCGCTCAATCCGCGCCGCGTTCCAGTTCGACACCTGCGTGCCGATGAACACGCCGAGGACGACGATGCCGAGTTCAATCGTGATCGCCACCCAGTCTTGCGCGTGAAGGCGGGCGGCGACGCGTTTGTAGATCATGCCTGTCCTCCCCCGCTTATTTCGTCAGCGCTTCGCCCAGCCGCCGCGCGGCGGTGTCGTAAATGATGACATCGTTGAGCAGGCTGGCGACCAGTGACAGGTGCAGCCGCAGCTGCTCGACCAGTTCCGGGTGTCGTCGCAGGTCGGCGGCAACTGTTTTCGCGGCTGCCGGATCGAGTTCCAGGTCGCAGCTTTTTGGGAGTGACATGTCGAGTGATGAGGGCGTCGCGAAATAGTCGCCGCACCGTTGCCGGATCGCTTGCTGGATGGCGTCGGGAATGATCAGGCGGACGGTGTCGCGATACTTGGTCTGCATCCGCATGATGCCAAGGTTCTCCGACGGATAGGTCATCAGCCTGAGCATCGGGTCGCGGATCGCGGGGTCGTCGATGTTGCGCAACTGGTCGGCCCCGAACAGTTCGGCCCAGCTCTGGCTGGTGGTCGACATCGCCTTGATCTGGCTCGCCTGATAGGCCGCGATTACGAACTCGCTGTCGCTGATCTTCGGGTCGTTTTCCCATCCCGCAAAGGCGGTTTCGGCATAGCCCCGCGTGGTGGCATAATAATCGCGGACCAGTGCCGCGCGCGCCACAATCCGCTGCAGCTCGGGTTTCAATTGCTCCAGCCGGTGCTGGGTTTCGGCGCCCTCCAGCCGCGTCGCGTTCCAGTTCGACACCTGCGTGCCGATGAACACGCCGATGATGACGATCCCGATCTCGATGACGATCGCCAGCCAGTCCTGCGCCTTCAGCCGGGCGGCGACGCGTTTGTAAATCATCGCACCGAGCGCTTCAGTTCGGCCTGAACCGTCTTCAGCCGGATCGCCAGGCCATCGACGTTCGACAGATAGGTCGAGGTCTGGGCGTGGTGCTGACGCAGCTCGCCGATCAGCTCGGGATGGGCGCGCAGATCGCGGGCGCCGGCGGCGGCGATCGTCGCGGGCACCGGGATGTCGCAGGTCGGGGGAAGCCCGACTGTGCCGCGCGAGGTGGTAACGTCGCCGCACTCAGCGCGGATCGCGGTCTGGACGGAGTCGGGGATGACCGCGCGCACGTCATCGCGGTAGCGCGTGCGGACGGCCGGCCTTGAAATCGGCTCATAATCGAATGTCAGCATGGCGATGATCGCATCGCGCAGCGGCTCATCGCGAATCTTGCGGACCTGGTCGGCGCCAAGCAGCATCGCATAGGTCTGCCCGCCGATGACGAACGATATGACCTGGCTGGCCTGGTAGGCGGCGATGACGAAATCGCGGTCGCTGACGGCGGGATCGTTTGCCCAGCCGGCAAAGGCGGTGGCGGCGTAACGGTTGGTGGTCGCGTAATAAGCGTGGTTGACGTCGACCGTGGCGAGCTGCCGGGTGACGTCGGTGTCCAGTTTGCCGACGATTGCGTCGATATCGCGTTGCTCGGCCCGTTCCTGGTTCCAGTTGGCGACCCACGTGCCGATGAACACGCCGATGACGACGATGGCGAGCTCGATGACGATCGCCTGCCAATTCTGCGCCCGAAGTCCAGCGGCAAAGCGCTTGAAGATCATGTCGTCGCCCCGATGCGGTCGTAAGCCTCCTTTTCGATGGCAAGAAGCCCTTGAGTATTGGCCATGAAATTGGTCACTGCTGACTGGTGCCAGCGCAACTTTTTGACGAGGTCGGGCTTGGCGCGCAGCGCGCGCGCGGCAGCAGCGATCCGGTCGTCGGGAAGCTTTAGATCGCACGGTTCCGGAAGGACGATGTGACCATCTGCAGTGAAGCGATCATCGCAGTCGCGGCGGATGGCTTCCTGGACGTCCTCGGGCATCTCTTCGCGGATTTCGCGGCGATAATCGGTGTAAAGTTCCTGGTCCAACGAGGTATAATCGACCGACATCAGCGCCGACACGACTTGCCTCAGCGCTTTGTCCTCGATCGTCGGGACGCGATCCACGCCCAGCGACTGCGACCAGCTTTGAACGTTCAAGCCGAGCAGGCGGATCTGGCTCGCTTGGTAGGCGGCGACGACGAAGTCGCGGTCACTAACGGTCGGATCGCCGCGCCATCCGGCAAAAGCCGTCACGGCATAGCGGCGGGTTATCGCGAAATAGAGCTGAAAGTCGTCGATCAGCCGCATGGTGGGGCCAAGTTCTTCTTTCATGTTGCGCAGCATGTGCCGCGTTTGCGCCACCTCGATTCGCTGCTGGTTCCAATTGGCCACCCAGGTGCCGACGAACACGCCGGCGACGACGATCGCGAACTCGACGATGATCGCGAACCAGTCCTGCGCGCGAAGCTTGGCGACGGCTCGTTTGTAGATCATCACGCACCCCCCTTGCGACCTTGTTCCCGAAGCCACGAGAAAAGGAAAGGTGGCACGATCGGTCAGGCGTGCGCGGGTGTTCCAAGCAGGACGGCCAGCGCCGCGCACAGTCGTTCGATGTCGCGGTGCGCGCTGGGCACCAATCGCCGCATCGTCGCAAAACCGTGGATATTGCCTTGCGCCTCGAGATAGGCGGTCTCGATGCCCTCGCTTGCCAGCGCCGCGGCCAGCGCCCGGCCCTGGTCGCGCAACGGGTCGAGGCTGGCGGTGATGATCGCGCTCGGCGGCAGGCCGGCATGGCCGCGCAGATGCGGCTCGTGGCGCCAGTCGCCCGGCCGCGGCGCATAATGGCCGTCGAACCAGTCCATCAGCGGCTGGGTCAGCACATAACCCTCGGCAAAATCGGCGCCGCTGCCCTGCTTGGCGACCGGCCCGGTGACCGGATAGATCAGGCCCTGCGCCGCGACCGGCACCGCCGCCGGCTCGTCGCGCAGCGCAATCGCGGCGAGCAGCGCCAGGTTGGCGCCGGCGCTGTCGCCCATCACCACCAGCCGCGTCGCCGCCCGCCCGATCTCACCCGAATGCGCCGCCAGCCAGCGCGCCGCGGCGATGGCGTCGTCGGGCCCGGCGGGAAAGGGGTGCTCGGGCGCCAGCCGGTAATCGACCGCCACCACCGGCAGGTCCATCATCCGCGCCACATCGGCGCACAACGGCGCGTGGCTGTCGAGGTCGCCGATGACGAACCCGCCGCCATGATAATAGACGATGAGGTCGCTTGGCTCGCGTTCTGCAGCGGCGTCGAACAAGCGCGCGCCGATCGCCCCGGCGGGGCCGGGGATGGCGACGTCACGGATCACGGCGAGCTCGCCCAGCTCGACCTCCATCAGCGCCCGCGCGGCGTTGCTCCCCGCCCGCGCTTCGGCCGGGTCGAATTCGTTCAGCGGCGGCCGGCCCGACGCGTCGATCATGTCGAGCAGGGCGGCGACGTCGGGGCGGATGAACGGCTTGGTCATGCCCCTCTGTGGCAAATCGTGCGGCAGCCGCCAAGCAATCTCGCGCGCCCTTTCGCGGTTTGCGCTAACCGGGTCGACCTTTTAGGCACTGTTCATGGAGCCGACCCGCTGACCGAGTATCTAATCCTGTTCGGGATCGTCCTCGGCGTGAACCTGTTGCCCGCCTTTGGCCCGCCGACCTGGTCGATCATCGTCATCTATGGGCTCAATACCAGGCTTCCGGTGCCCGCCATCGTCGTCACGGGCGCGACGGCTGCCGCGATCGGTCGCTATCTTCTGGCCCGCGCGTTCAGGAAATTGGGCGGGCATGTTCCGGAAAAGGCGAGGCGCAATATTGCGGCGCTGGGCAAGGCGCTTGCGGCGCGGAAGCAAACCGCGGTCGTCGGGCTGGGCCTATTCGCGCTTTCGCCGTTGCCATCGGCGCAATTGTTCGAAGCGGCCGGCTTGTCGCGTCTGCCCCTGCTCCCGTTCACCGCTGCTTTCTTTGTCGGCCGCACGATTTCCTATTCGATCTATGCGTTGACGGCGAAAAGCGTCGCTCACTCAACCCTGGGCGCCGAGCTCAAACATTCGATCACTAGTCCGATCGGGATCGCGGTGCAGGTCGCAATGATCGCGCTGCTCGTCGCGCTGACCCAGGTCGATTGGGAAAAGCGACTGGCCGGCAAGTCGCGCTGACGATCAGACGCGCGGACGGCCCTCCGACCTCTTTGCACGCGCATCCGCCACAAACTCTGGCGTCGGATGGCCCACATCCCTAAAGGGGGTGAAAGCCCCCGGAGGACTGACCGCTCATGGCCTCGGCCACCCATTTCACCACCGAAGCCGAAGCCGCCGCCCATCCGCCGCTGGAAGCGATGGTCGTCCGCTTTGCCGGGGACAGCGGGGACGGGATGCAGCTGACCGGGGGGCAGTTCACCTTGTCGACCGCGCTCGCAGGCAACGACCTCGCCACCTTCCCCGATTTCCCCGCCGAAATCCGCGCGCCGCAGGGGACGACGTTCGGCGTCTCGGCGTTCCAGATCAACTTCGGCTCGACCGCGATCGACACCGCCGGCGACCAGCCCGACGTGCTGGTGGCGATGAACCCCGCGGCCTTGAAGACCAATGTGAAGGCGCTGCGCGACGGCGGCCTGATCATCGCCGACGAGGGCGAGTTCACGGTTCGCAACCTGAACAAGGCCGGCTATGCCGTGAACCCGCTCGAAGACGGCAGCCTCGCCCGCTGGCAATTGGTCAGCTTCAATATCAGCCAGCTGACCTTGGACGCGGTCAAGCCGTTCGGGCTCGGCAACAAGGAAGCGCTGCGCTGCAAGAACATGTGGACGCTCGGCCTGGCGCTGTGGATGTTCGACCGCGACCGCGCCCCGATCATCGACTGGCTCAACACCAAGTTCGCCAAGGCGCCGCAGCTGGCGCAAGCCAATGTCGCCGCCTTGAATGCCGGCCATGCCTATGGCGAGACGGTCGAGATCGGCGCCCAGGTCCGCCAGCACCGCATCGCCGCCGCTCCATCCGAACCGGGCCTCTACCGCACCGTCACCGGCGCCGAATCGCTGTCGGTCGGGCTGGTCGCGGGCGCGCAACTGGCGGGGTTGAAGATGTTCTTCGGCGGCTATCCGATCACCCCCGCCTCGGCCATCCTCCACCATCTCAGCCGGTTGAAGGAATATGGCATCACCACCTTCCAGGCGGAGGATGAGATCGCCGCCATCTGCTCGGCCATTGGCGCCAGCTACGCCGGGCAGCTCGGCGTCACCTCGTCGTCCGGCCCGGGCATCGCCCTCAAGGGCGAGGCGATGGGGCTGGCGGTGATGACCGAATTGCCGCTGGTGATCATCAATTCGCAGCGCGGCGGCCCGTCGACCGGGCTGCCGACCAAGACCGAGCAGTCGGACCTCTACCAGGCCGTCTATGGCCGCAACGGCGACGCCCCGATCCCGGTCATCGCCGCGCGCTCGCCGGCCGACGCCTTCGATTGCGCGATCGAGGCGGTGCGGATCGCGACGCGCTACATGACCCCGGTGATCCTCCTCACCGATGGCTATATCGCCAATGCCGCGGAGCCGTGGAAGGTGCCCGACATGGCCGATTATGCGCCGTTCCCGGTGACCTTCGCGCCCCAGATTGCGGAGGGCGAGGCGGTCATGCCTTATGCCCGCAACGACGATCTCGCGCGGCCGTGGATCAAGCCCGGCACGCCCGGCCTTGAGCACCGCATCGGCGGGATCGAGAAAGCGCCCGGCTCCGGCGCGATCGATTATTCGCCCGAAGCCCATGCCGAAATGACCCGCATCCGCGGTGCCAAGGTCGACGGCATCGACGTGCCCGATCAGGAGGTCATGCTCGGCGGCACCAGCGGCAAGCTGGCGGTGGTCGGCTGGGGCTCGACCTTCGGCCCGATCCACCAGGCGGTACGCCGGGCGCGGGCCAAGGGCCTTGACGTCGCCCACATCCACATCCGCCACATCGCGCCGATGCCGAAAAATATGTCTGTCCTGCTCAGGGGCTTTGAGCATATCCTGGTACCGGAGATGAATACCGGACAGCTCAAGACGCTGCTGCGCGACAAGTATCTGGTCGACGCCCGGCCGCTCAACAAGGTTTCGGGACAGCCGTTCATGATCGCCGAGATTGCCGCCGCGATCGATGCCGCCCTGGCGGGGCAAACGCTGGAAGCGGCGTCATGAGCGCGAACATTGTGAACATTCGGCGGCCCTCCCGATGAAACCGATCAACCCTTTCCCGCTGATCGCCCTGTTGGTGATTGTCGGCTTTCTCGTCCTCTGGCTCGGCGGGTACCTCGCATGAACGAAGTCACCAAGATCACCACGGCGAAGGACTGGGCGAGCGACCAGGAAGTGCGCTGGTGCCCTGGCTGCGGTGATTATGCCGTGTTGAAAGCGGTCCAGCGGACCATGCCCGACCTCGGCACCGCGCGCGAAAAGACGGTGTTCATCTCGGGCATCGGCTGCTCGAGCCGCTTTCCTTACTACATGGCGGCCTACGGCTTCCACACCATCCACGGCCGCGCGCCGGCGGTGGCGACCGGGGTCAAGCTCGCCAATCCCGAACTCGACGTGTGGATCATCACCGGCGACGGCGACGCGCTCAGCATCGGTGGCAACCACACCTATCATTTGCTGCGCCGCAACCTCGATTGCCAGCTCCTGCTGTTCAACAACGAAATCTACGGCCTGACCAAGGGCCAATATTCGCCGACATCGCGCATCGGCACCCGCTCGCCCTCGACCCCGTTCGGCTCGGTCGACCGCCCCGCCAACCCGTGCGCCTTTGCGCTCGGCGCCGGGGCGCGGTTCGTCGCCCGCGGCATCGACGTCAGCAAATATTTGCCCGACGTGCTCAAGGCCGCCCATGCGCACAAGGGCGCCAGCTTCGTCGAGATCTTCCAGAATTGCGTCGTCTATAACGACGACGTGTTCGCCGATTTCACCGACAAGGCGGTCGCCGCCGACAAGCAATTGTGGCTCGCCGCGGGGGAAAAGATGCTGTTCGCCGGCGGCACCAAGGGCATTGCCCTGGATGTCGCGCGGCTGACCTTGAAGGTCGTCGACGCCGCCAGCGACGAGGTTATCGTCCACGATCCCAAGAACCGCAGCGTCGCCCACATGCTGGTCGAAATGCCGGTCAGCGCCTTTCCGGTGGCATTGGGTGTGATCTACGAGGATCCGGCGCCGACCTTCGACAGCGCGGTGATCGAACAGAACGCCGCCGCCGCCGCCGGCAAGCCCGCCAACCTCCAGGCTTTGGTCGCCAAGGGCCAGACCTGGCAGGTCGAGAAAGAACCCCGGGTCGAATAACCATGGCCAGCCGCGGGCATCATCTTGTCACCGCCGACCGGCACTTCGCCACCGGGGTGGGGGTGGTCGGTCGCCTCGCCGGGCCAATGTTCGCGCGGGTCGTCGAGGGGCTCGACGAACGCCTGCTGAGCGGCGGGCTGGAGGCGCGCCTGCCCGACGGCACGCGGCGCCGCGTCGGCTTCCGCACGCCGGGGCCGGTAGCAACCGTCGATATCTCGAGCTGGAAGGCGCTGGTCCGCCTGGCGACCTCGGGCTCGGTCGGCTGGTACAAGGCGTGGGAGAATGGCGAATGGACCTCGCCCGACCCGGTCGCCCTGTTCGAACTGTTCGGCGTCAACGCGCTCAGCCTCGGCGACGCGACCCGCGCCAAGGGGCCGGTGCGCTGGCTCAACGCCTTCGCCCACCGCCTGCGCGACAATGCCCCGCGCCAGGCGCGCCACAACATCGCCGCCCACTACGACCTCGGCAACGACTTCTACGCCGCCTGGCTCGATGCCGGAATGACCTATTCATCGGCCCGGTTCGCGCCCGGCGACACGCTCGAATCCGCCCAGGCGCGCAAGGTCGCGTCGCTGCTCGACCGGCTCGACCTCAAGCCCGGGATGCGGCTGCTCGAGATCGGCTGCGGCTGGGGCAACCTCGCCATTGAAGCCGCCCGGAGCGGGGTCGAGGTCGTCGGACTGACTTTATCTGCATCACAAAAAGATTGGACGGACGAAAAGATTGCGGGATGCAAATTAAGCGACCGCATCACCATCCGCTTGCAGGATTACCGGGAGATTTCCGAGCAGTTCGACGCCATCGCTTCGGTCGAAATGGTCGAAGCGGTCGGCCAGCGCTATTGGCCCAACTTTAGTGACACCTTAGCCCGCTGCCTCAAGCCGGGCGGCAAGGCGGCGCTGCAATATATCAGCATCGATCACCGCGCTTTCCCCCGCTATGCCCGCAGCGCCGATTTCATCCAGGCCTATATCTTCCCTGGCGGCATGCTGATCGACGAGCCGGCGTTCGAAGCGCTGGCGCGGGCCAGGGGCCTGAGCTGGGACGACCGCGACGTCTTCGGCCCCGATTATGCCGAAACGCTGCGCCAGTGGCGCCTGCGCTACGACGCCGCCGTCGATGACGGCCGCCTGCCCGGCTTCGATGATCGCTTTCACAACCTGTGGCGCTACTACCTCATGTATTGCGAAGGCGGCTTCCGCGGCCGCGCCATCGATGTCGCCCAGGTGACGCTGACGAAGGAGCGCGGGACATGAGTGAGACTGACGACCAGGCCATCCGCCGAATCCTGTCCGATCAGGCGAGCGCCTGGGACCGGGGCGACGCCGAAGGTTTCTCGAAGCACATGGCGCCAGACTTCGTCGCGACGAACGTCCAGGGCCAGGACATGTCGGGCAAGGCGGTGTTCGACCGCCAGCACGCATTCATTTTCAACGGTTTCTTCAAGGGTTCGACCATGCAGCAGGCAGTTGCGACGCTTCGCTTATTGTCACCGTCCACCGCGTTCGTCGAAATGATCGTTCACGTCGGCAACCTCACCGACCCGCCGCCAATGTGGCCGCTGGATGCCCAGGGACGGCTCGAGACCCGGCTGCTACAGGTGCTGGACAAGTCGAGCGGGCAATGGATCGTCGTCGCCTATCACAACACAATCGTCAACCACCGCGCCCCGCCGATCGTGGCGTGACCCAACGCTGCTAGGCGACGCGCAGGGTCTCCCCGGTCGGCGCATCGCCCTGCAACCGATCGAGGATCGCGGCGGCGACCACTTCGGGCGGCTTGACCGCGGCCGGCTCCTCGCCCGGGAAGGCGTTCTGCCGCATCCTGGTGCGGGTCGCGCCGGGGTCGACGATGTGGACGCGCAGGCGGCCGGCGTGGGCGGTCTCGTCGGCGTAGGTGGCGAGCAGATTCTCCATCGCCGCCTTCGACGCGCCATAGCCGCCCCAGAAGGCGCGAGGTTCGCTCCCGACCGACGAGGTCAGCCCGACCACCTCGGCCTTGTCGGCGCGGCGCAGCAGCGGGTCGAACGCCGCGATCAGCGCCTGCGTCGCGAAGACGTTGAGCGCGAACAATTTGGCCAATTCCTTGGCGTCGAGAGGCTCGACCGGGCTTAGCGAGCCGAGCATCGCGGCGTTGATGACCATGATGTCGAGGCTGCACCAGCGCTCGGCGACGGCGGCGGCGAGCTTGGGGATCGAGTCGCCGTCGGCGAGGTCCATCGGCGCGATCGTGGCATGGCCGCCGGCGGCGTGGATCCGTTCCTCGATGCCCTCAAGCGCCTTGGCGCCGCGCGCGGTGAGGATGACGTGCGCGCCGGCGGCGGCGAGCGCTTCGGCGGTGGCGGCGCCGATGCCGCGGCTGGCGCCGGTGACGAGCGCGAGCTTGCCCGCGAATGGCTGGTCAGTGTCGGTCATCAAAATGTCCTAGCGGATCGCGGCGACGCGAAAGCTGTCTTCCATCGCTGCTTCCTGCGCGACGTCGCTGGCGCCCGCCGGATGGTCGGTGAGGGTGGTCGGGTAGGCCCCGGTGAAGCAGGCGTCGCAGCGCTGCGGCGCGGCCGCGTCGCGCGCCTCGCCCATGGCGTGATAGAGGCCTTCGATGGTGATGAACGCCAGGCTGTCGGCCTGGATGAAGTCGCGCATCGCGCCGATGTCCATCCGCGCCGCCAGCAATTTCTCGCGCTCCGGCGTGTCGACCCCATAGAAGCAGCTATACGAGGTCGGCGGCGAGGCGATGCGCATATGCACTTCGGTGGCGCCGGCATCGCGCATCATCTGCACGATCTTCAGGGAGGTCGTGCCGCGCACGATCGAATCGTCGACCAGTACGATGCGCTTGCCCTTGATCAGCGCCGAATTGGCATTGTGCTTCATCTTGACGCCGGTGCTGCGGCCGTCGGCGCTGGGCTGGATGAAGGTCCGCCCGACATAGTGGCTGCGGATGATGCCAAGCTCGAACGGGATGCCGCTTTCCTGGCTGAAGCCGAGCGCCGCGGGGACGCCTGAATCGGGGACGGGGACGACGTAGTCCGCCTCGACCGGCGCCTCGCGCGACAGTTCGGCGCCGATGTTCTTGCGGACTTCATAGACCGATTTGCCCTCGGCGACGCTGTCGGGGCGGCTGAAATAGACATGCTCGAAGATGCACGGGCGCGGGCGCGCCGCAGCGAACGGGCGCAGCGACTTGATCCCCGCGCCATTGACCACGATCAGCTCGCCCGGTTCGACGTCGCGCACGAACGTCGCGCCGATGACGTCGAGCGCCACCGTCTCGGAGGCGAAGATCGTCGCCTCGCCAAGCGTCCCCATGACCAGCGGCCGGATGCCAAGTGGATCGCGGCACGCGACCAGCCCGTGGGGCGTCAGGATGACCAGCGAATAGGCACCTTCGACCTGCTTCAGGGCATCGACCAGCCGGTCGACCGGCGCCTTGAACGACGATGTCGCGACCAGGTGGATGATGACCTCGGTGTCGCTGGTCGACTGGAAGATCGAGCCGCGCTGCACCAGCCGGTCGCGCAGCGCCATGGCGTTCGACAGGTTGCCGTTGTGGGCGACCGCGAAACCGCCGGTCGACAGCTCGGCGAACAACGGCTGGACGTTGCGCAGCCCGTTCTCGCCCGTGGTCGAATAGCGGTTGTGGCCGATCGCCGCCGATCCGGCGAGCGCGTTGATGACTTCGTCGCGGTCGAAATTGCCGGCGACATGGCCCATCGCGCGGTGCGAGTGGAAATGCTTGCCGTCGTAGCTGACGATCCCCGACGCTTCCTGCCCGCGATGCTGGAGCGCGTGGAGGCCCAGCGCGACGTGCACCGCGGCCTTGTCCGCTCCCCAGATGCCGAACACGCCGCATTCCTCATGCAGCTTGTCGGCTTCGGGATCGAGAATCTCAAACGGGTTGGTCGTCAGCATGGGTGAGGCGAATCCATGGTTGGGCCGATGAAGGCGCATATAGGCGCCCGTCATCGATTTGTCGCCCAAGCGATGAAAAACATCTGCTTGCCAGCGCCCGGCCAAAGGCGAAGGGGGGAGCGATGCGGCGGTTTTTCCTTCTCGCTCTCGCTTTGTCCGGCTGCAAGCCCGCCGGCCCGGCGCCGCAAGCGGCCGCGCTCTACCGCGGCGAAGGGCGCGACCGGCTGTGCTTGGGCCCCGACGGCGACGGCCTGCGCGCCGGCCTGGTCGCTTATGGGACGGGCGACAGCAATTGCAGCCTGAGCGGCGCGGCGGTGCTTGACGGCGAGGCCTTGACCATCACCCCGCGCGGCGACCCGGCGTGCACGGTCACCGCGACCGTGGCCGGCGGGGTCGCCCGCTTCGCACCTTTACCCGCCGCTTGCGCTTATTATTGCGCGCCCGGTGTCGCGCTCGACGGCCGTTCCTTCCGCAAGGTGGAGGGCGCCGATCCGGCGGAAGCGAAGGACTTCGCGGGCGACCGTCTCTGTTGACGTTAACGGAAAGGTAAAGTAGCAAATCGAGATGCTTGCTGCCAAACCGCATTATTCGATCGGGGAGCTGGGCGACGAGTTCGGCGTCACCGCCCGCGCGCTCCGCTTCTATGAAGACGAGCAACTGATCGCGCCCGAACGGCGCGGCACCCAGCGCATCTATACCGAGCGCGACCGCGCCCGCCTGGCGTGGATCCTGCGCGGCAAGAGGGTCGGCTTCAGCCTTGGCGAGATCAAGGAATTGCTCGACCTCTACGACGTCGGCGACGGCCGCCAGACGCAGCGGCTCAAGACCATCGAGCGCTGCCGCGACCGGGTCGCCACCCTAGAGAGCCAGCGCGTCGACCTCGACGCGACGATCGACGAACTGACCGACTTCATCACTTTGCTCAACGGCTAGGCCAAGGAACCCGACATGCCCGTCTACAACGCCCCCGTTCGCGACACCAAATATGTCCTCGACCATATCGTCGAGCTTGGCCGGTTCGATAATCTGCCGGCCTTCGCCAATGCCTCGCCCGACATTGTCGAAGCGATCCTCGCGGAAGGCGGCCGCTTCGCCGCCGACGTGCTGGCGCCGCTCAACCGCACCGGCGACGAGGAAGGCTGCACCCGCCACGACGATGGCTCGGTGACCACGCCCAAGGGCTTCAAGGACGCCTATCGCCGCTTCTGCGAGGGTGGCTGGACGACGCTGTCGGCGCCCGAGGAATATGGCGGGCAGGGCCTGCCGCAGGTGCTCGCCACCGCGGTCAGCGAATATGTCCTGTCGGCCAACCAGGCGTTCGAAATGTACCATGGGCTGACTGCGGGGGCGATCGCATCGCTGCTGGTCAAGGGCACCGACGAGCAGAAGGCGATGTACGTACCGAAGATGGTCGCCGGCACCTGGACCGGTACGATGAACCTGACCGAACCGCACTGCGGCACCGACCTTGGCCTGATCAAGACCAAGGCCGATCCCGACGCCGACGGCAGCTATGCCATCACCGGCACCAAGATCTTCATTTCGTCGGGCGAACACGACCTGGCGGAGAATATCATCCACCTGGTGCTGGCGAAGATCGCCGGCGCGCCTGACAATGTGAAGGGCATTTCGCTGTTCGTGGTGCCCAAGTTCCTCGTCAACGCCGACGGGTCGCTGGGTGAGCGCAACCCCGTCAGCTGCGGCTCGATCGAACACAAGATGGGCATCCACGGCAATTCGACCTGCGTCATGAATTACGATGGCGCCAAGGGCTGGCTGGTCGGCGAGCCCGAAAAGGGCCTGGCGGCGATGTTCATCATGATGAACGCGGCGCGGTTGGGCGTCGGGCTGCAAGGCCTGGCGGCGGGCGAGGTCGCCTATCAGAACGCCGTGACCTACGCCAAGGACCGCCGCCAGGGCCGCGCCTTGAAGCCCGAGGATCGCGACCCCGCGGCCAAGGCCGACACGCTGTTCGTCCACCCCGACGTTCGCCGCATGTTGATGGAAGGCAAGGCGTTCAACGAGGCGGCACGCGCGCTGATCCTGTGGGGTGCGCTGCAGGTCGATTTGTCGCGCAAGGCCCAGACCGAGGAGGAGCGGACCACGTCCGACGACCTCATCTCGCTGCTCACCCCGGTGATCAAGGGCTACCTCACCGACCGCGGTTTCGAAACCGCGGTCAACGCACAACAGGTGTTCGGCGGGCACGGCTACATCCGCGAATGGGGCATGGAGCAGTTCGTCCGCGATGCTCGCATCGCCCAGATCTACGAAGGCACCAATGGCATCCAGGCGATGGACCTGGTCGGGCGCAAGCTGGCCAAGGACGGCGGGCGCGGGGTGCGCGCTTTCTTCGATCTGGTCGGCCGCGACATCGCCGCTGCCCGCGCCGCCGGCGATCCCGCGGGCGTCGCCGCGGCGCTCGAGCAGGCGCTCGGCGAGCTGCAGGGCGCGACGATGTGGCTGGCCCAGAACGGCATGGCCGATCCCAACAATGCCGGCGCCGGGGCCTATGCCTACATGCAGCTGATGGGGCTCGTCGGCCTCGGCTGGATGTGGCTCAAGATGGCCGTCGTGTCGGACCGGCTCAAGGATCAGGCGGGCGAGGACAAGGGGTTTCACGAGGGCAAGCTGGCGACTGCCCGCTTCTTTGCGGCGCGCGAGCTGGTGGTGGCCAATGCGCTGCGGCGCAAGGTCGAAGCCGGCGCGGACAGCGTCATGGCGCTGCCGATGGAGGCTTTCTAAAAGCCCTAGCGGGCGGCCAGGTCGCGCTGCTGGGAGACGTACCACGGCGTCAGCACCGCCGGGGATTCGTTCTTCTTCTTGATCCACGCCAGGCGGGTGATGTCGAACTGCTCGGTGAACTGGACGCCGAACTTGTTCGCCTGGGCCCAGCGCACCGTCCCGACCACCGGGCCGACGCCGACGATGTCGATGGTCATCATCGCGCCCGGGGTCACCGGCTGGTCGCATTCGACCAGCGCGCCCATGGCCGAGATGTTGCGCAGGCGGATTTCGGTCGTCTGGCCGTCGATCGCGGCGATGGCGCGGCGCATCAGGCGCTGGCGGGGCTCGCGGATGCACTGGAACCCTTCGGCCGTCATCGTCACCGCCTTGGCCATGGCGCGGGCGACCTCGGCCTCCGCCGGCTTGCCGAAGATATAGCCCTGGACCTGGCTGACCCCGAGCTCGCGGATCAGCTGCAAGTCGTCGTGGGTCTCGACGCCCTCCGCGGTGGTGTCCATCCCCAGGCTCTCGGCGAGGGTGACGATGGCGCGGATGATGGCGGTGTTGCGGCTGCCGGTCGAGGCGGCGCCGCGGACGAAACTCTGGTCGATCTTGATCTTGTCGAACGGCGCCTTCTTGAGATAGCCGAGCGATGAGTAACCGGTGCCGAAGTCGTCGAGCGCGAGGCGGACGCCAAGCGCTTTCAGCCGGGCGAACGTGTCTTCGGTCGCGTCGCTGTCGGCGAGGAACACGCCCTCGGTGATCTCCAGCTCAAGCCGTTCGGCGCGGACCTTGCTTTCGGCCAGCGCGGCGCCGACGATTTCGATGATCGCCGGGTCGTTGAACTGGATCGGCGACAAATTGACCGCGATCCGCACCGAGTCCGGCCAGCTGGCCGCCTCGGCGAGCGCGCTCTTGAGCACGAACTCGCCGATCCGCGCGACCATCCCGCACTCTTCGGCCAGCGGAATGAACTTGTCGGGCGACACCAGCCCGCGGGTCGGGTGGTTCCACCGCACCAGCGCCTCGAAGCCGCAGATTTCCTCGCCCGCGGTGCGCACGATCGGCTGATAGGCGACCCACATTTCGCCGCGGTCGAGCGCCTGGCGAAGGTCGTTCTCCAGCACCTGGCGGTCCGACGCTTCGCTGTGCATCGCGGCTTCGTAGAACATGTGCTTGCCGCGCCCGGCGGCCTTGGCCGCGTAGAGCGCGAGGTCGGCGTTGCGAATGAGGCTGTCGGCGCAACTGCGCTCGGGGTCGCCGATGGCGATGCCGATCGACGCGCCGATGGTCACGCGGTGGCCCTCGATCATGTAGGGCCGCGACAATTGCTCGATCATCGTCCGCGCCAGGCTTTCCAGCAGCCCGGTCTCGACCGCGCCCGGGAGCACCGCCTTGAACTCGTCGCCGCCTAGCCGCCCAACTTGGCCGTGATCGCCCATCACCGCGATCAACCGCTGTCCGACCTGGCGCAGCAAGGCGTCGCCGATCGGATGGCCGAGCGTGTCGTTGACGTTCTTGAAGCGGTCGAGGTCGATCAGGAACAAAGTGCAGCCCTTGCGCCGGCGCGAGGCATTGCGCAGCGCCTCGTCGAGCGTCTGGCGCATCAGCGCCCGGTTGGGCAGGCCGGTGAGCGAATCGAACCGCGCCAGGCGGCTGATTTCCTGCTCCGAGCGGCGCTGCTCGGTGAGGTCGGTGCCGATGCCGCGGAAGCCGAGGAAGCGGCCGCGCTCGTCGAACACCGGGTTGCCCGACAGCGACCAGTGGACGTCCTCGGCGCTGGCGGCGCGGACGACGACGTCGCTGAACGGGAAGCGCGCCGACAGATGGAAGCCGAGGGTGCGCTCTTCGCGCAGGACATCGCCGCCGTGGGTGTCGACCGACAGCAAGTCAGTGAACTGCCGCCCCAGCAGCGCTTCCGGGGCGCAATGGAAATCGTCGGCCAGCTGCTGCGAGACGTAGGACAAGGTGCCCTGGTAATTGGTCTCCCAGAACCAGCCGCGGCCGGTATTCTCGAACTCGTTGACGAAATGGAGCGCCTTGCGCGCTTCGTGGTCGAGTTTCAGCCGGTCGCGCGCGGTGTCGATCATGGTGCTCGCGCTGGCGGCGCTGAACCCGACGATGAGCAAGGCGAGGACGGCGATCCCGGCGGTGAAGGTGGGGTCGTTGCTGAACAACGCCGACCCGCCGGTGCCGACCACCGCGGTGACGATCGCCAGCGGCGGGGATTCGATCGCGACCACGGCGCAGGCGGTGATCGACGTGCCGATGACCAGCGACAGCAACGGCCCCTGGCCCATCGACGGGATCCACGATGCGACATGGCCGAAAAAGGTCATCATCGCCGCGCCCAGGCCGACCAATGTGCTGAGCGCGAGGGTCACCGTGCGGGTCGACACGTCGAAGCGGTCGCGCAGCCGAAGCACGCCGAACGCCGCCAGGTCGCACAGCAAGGCGGTGGCGACGGCGGCGAACAGGTAGCGGGGGGAGATGTTGCCGAACACGCCCTGGGTGTGGATGAGGACGGCGACGGCGCACAGCAAATGGGCCACGCCAAGCATCAATGGCACATGATGGAGCTGGGCGATGCGCTGCTGCGCGATCGCCTCATTGGCTTCGGTCTCGGGGGTGCGGACGTCGAAGAACAGCGCTTCGGCGAGCCCCTTGCTGGGCGCGTCCCGTCCGCTGACGATGGTTTCGGCGAATCGACTCCGGCGCATCCGTTTACAACCCCTGGTCCAAGAGGCGGAGTTAAACGGAAAGGTTTAACAAGGCGCCCAACGGCGAGGGTTTGGCCGCCGTTAACCCTCCTCGGGCAGGAAGTCCGCGACAGAGAGGTAGCGCTCCCCCGTGTCATAGTTAAAGCCGAGGATCCGGCTGCCCGCGGGGAGCTCGGTTAACTTCTGGTTGATCGCCGCCAGGGTCGCGCCGGACGAAATGCCGACCAGCACCCCTTCTTCCTTCGCCGCCCGCCGCGCCATGTCCTTGGCGTCGTCGGGCGTCACCTGGATGACCCCGTCGAGGATCGCCATGTCGAGGTTTTTGGGGATGAAGCCGGCGCCGATCCCCTGGATCGGGTGCGGCGCGGGTTCGCCGCCGGATATGACCGGCGACAGCGTCGGCTCGACCGCGAACACCTTCAATTTCGGCCACGCCTGCTTGAGCACCCGCCCGACGCCGGTGATGTGCCCGCCGGTGCCGACCCCGGTGATCAGCGCATCGAACGGCTGGTTCTTGAAATCGGCGAGGATTTCCTCGGCCGTGGTCTTTTCATGGACGTCTATATTGGCCGGATTGTCGAACTGCTGCGGCATCCACGCGCCGGGCGTCTCGGCAAGGATCTCCTCGGCCCGGGCGATGGCGCCCTTCATGCCGTTGGCGCGCGGCGTCAGGTCGAACGTTGCCCCGTACGCCAGCATCAGCCGCCGCCGCTCGACCGACATGCTGTCGGGCATCACCAGGATCAGCTTGTAGCCCTTGACCGCGGCGACCATCGCCAGGCCGACGCCGGTATTGCCGCTGGTCGGCTCGACGATCGTCCCGCCGGGCTTCAATTTGCCCGACTTCTCGGCGTCCTCGATCATCGCCAGCGCGATGCGATCCTTGATCGACCCGCCGGGGTTGGCGCGCTCGGACTTGATCCACACCTCCGCCCCATTGCCGGAAGCGCCGCCGAACAGGCGGTTAACGCGGATCGTCGGCGTATTGCCAATCGTGTCGAGGATGGTCGCGGCCTTCATCGCTCAAGTCTCCTTCGCGGGTGCAGCATCTACATTGGGCGGGTCGAACGTGCGCGCAAGCCTGAGCTCGGGGAAAATCTTCGCCCAGGCGATGACCACCAGCACCGCGCCGATCCCGCCGCCGACCACCGCCGCGACCGGCCCGATCAGCGCCGCCAGGAAGCCGCTCTCGGCCTCGCCCAGCTCGTTGGAGGCGGAGATGAAAAGGGTCGACACCGCCGACACCCGCCCGCGCATCGCGTCGGGGGTGTGCAGCTGGACCAGCGACTGGCGGACATAGACCGACAGCATGTCGGCGGCGCCGAGGATGAACAGGCAGCCAAGGCTGAGCGGCATCGAGGTCGACAGGCCGAACACGACGGTCGCCGTCCCGAACAGCCCGACCGCAATCAGCATCTTGACCCCGACATTGGATTTCAATGGCCGGTAGGCGAACCACAAGGCGGTCAGCGTCGCGCCGACCGCCGGGGCGGCGCGCAAATGGCCGAGCCCCTGCGGCCCGGCGTGGAGGATATCGCGGGCGTAGACCGGCAGCATCGCCGTCGCCCCGCCAAGCAGCACCGCGAACAGATCGAGGCTGATCGCGCCGAGCACGAAGCGGTTACGCCGGACATAATGGAGCCCCTCGATCGCCTGCTTCCACGGCGATGCCTGGCCTCCGATCGCCGATCGCTCGACCGGCGGGATGAGCATCAGCCCGCCAAGCGAAATGGCGAACAGCAAAGCGCTCGCGGCATAAGGCGCGGCGGGGCTGACGGCGTAGAGGTAGCCGCCCAGCGCCGGGCCCATCACCGTCCCGCTCTGCCAGGCGATCGACGACAGGGCGATGGCGCGCGGCAGGATCTCGCGCGGCACTAGATTGGGCGCCAGCGCGCCGAGCGCCGGGCCGGCGAACGCCCGCGCCACGCCGAGCAGCGCGGCAACCGCGTAAAGCGCCTCGAGGCTGCGGCTGCCGCGCGTAGCGAGCAGGGCGAGCGCGACGGCGCACAGCAATTCCAGCGCCACCGCGCCGCGCGCCACCCACCGCCGGTCGGCGCGGTCGGCCGCCCAGCCCCCGGCCAGGCTCAAGGCGAACAATGGCACGAACTGGACAACGCCGATCATGCCCAGGCGAAGCGCGGCGTCCTTCACCCCCATGGTCCCGCGGGCGATGTCGTAGACTTGCCAGCCGATGACGATGACCATCGCCATCTGCGCCACGGTCGCCGCCAGCCGCGCCACCCAGAAGGCGCGAAACGCGGGGATTCTCAGCGGCTCGGGCAGGAAGCTCATCGGCTTGCGGGTAGACAAGCGGCCACCGCTAGGCAACGCTTGCCCCAATGGAGTCGCACAAGCGGCCCTCGTGAGGGAGAGAGTGATGCGGAAATTGGCCCTGTTGCTGGCGGCGCCGGCGGCGCTTCTCGGCGTGACCAGCTGCACCGTGCCGATGGCCTCGACGCCGGTCGCGGCGGCCCAGTCGGTCGCGTGGAACGCGTTCATGAACAATTACATCGAGCAGAGCTTCCGCGCCAATCCGAACTTCGCCGTATCGCAGGGCCGCCACGAATATGACGGGCAGGTGATCGACCTCAGCCCCGGGGCCATCGCCTCGGAAGTGTCGCGGCTGCGCAGCGCCATCGTCGCGGCGCAGTCCTTCCCCGCCGCCGGCCTGACCGCCAACGAGCGGTTCGAGCGTGACTATCTCCTCGCCAACGCCCGGGGGTCCTTGTTCTGGATCAGCCCGGAGGGCGCCGACAAGTTTCACCGCAACCCGGCCGCCTACCTCGATGCGATGGACCCGTCGGTTTACGTCACCGTGCCGTATGCCGCGCCCGAGGTGCGGCTGCGCGCCTACACCAAATTCCTGAACGAGGTGCCGCGCGTGGCCGCGCAGATGCGGCCCAACCTGCGCACGCCGCTGCCGATCAGCTTCGTCGATTATGGCAAGAACGCCTTCGGCGGCTTTGCCGATTATTTCCCCGGCGACGGCCTTGCCGCGTGGAAGGGCGTCGGCACCGCGGCCGAGCAGGCAGCGCTGCTCGCGGCGACCGCCAGGGCGACCGCGGCGATGAAGACCACCGCCGCCTGGGTCGAGGGCCAGCGCAAGTCCGCGGGCACCAATTTCGGCCTCGGTCGCGCCAAGTTCCAGCAGATGCTGTGGGACACCGAAATGGTCTCGACCCCACTCGACCAGCTGGAGGCGATGGGCCGCGCCGACATGGCCTCCAACCAGGCGCTGCTGCGCCAGGCGTGCGCCCGCTATGCGCCCGGCGCCACGGTTCCGGCCTGCATGGACAAGATGAACGCCGACAAGCCGGAGGGCGGCGCGGTTGCTGGCGCCCGCGCCCAGCTCGCCGGATTGAAGCAATTCATCATCGACCATGATCTCGTCACCATCCCTGGCACGGAGGAAGCCAAGGTCGAGGAGGCGCCGCCCTACAACCGGCAGAACTTCGCCTACATCAACATCCCCGGGCTCTACGAACATGGCCTCGCCTCGACCTATTACATCGCCCCGCCGGACCCCAGCTGGAGCCAGAAGGTGCGCGACGAATTCGTCCCCGGAAAAGCGGTGCTGCTGGCGACTTCGGTCCACGAAGTGTGGCCCGGCCACTTCCTCAATTTCCTCCATTCCAATCGCTCGCCGTTCCTGTTCGGGCGGATTTTCGTCGGCTACGCCTATGCCGAGGGCTGGGCGCATTACACCGAGGAGATGATGCGCGTCGCCGGGGTCGGGGGCGGCACCGACGAGGTGATGATCGGCCAATTGTCCGACGCCTTGCTGCGCAACTGCCGCTTCCTCAGCGCCATCGGCATGCATTCGGGCACGATGACCCAGGCGCAGAGCCTGCGCCTGTTCCGCGAGCAATGCTTCCAGGACGAAGGCACCGCCCGGCAGCAGGCGGCGCGCGGCACCTATGACCCGGCCTACCTCAACTACACCATGGGCAAATTGATGATCCGCCGCCTGCGCGACGACTGGACGGCCACCCGCGGCGGCCGCGCCGGCTGGAAAGCGTTCCACGACCAGTTCTTGAGCTACGGCGGCCCGCCGATCCCCCTAGTCCGCCAGCAAATGATGGGCGGCGCCGCACAAGCCGTCTTTTAGTTCCCGCTTTGTTCTGCTAACGGGAGTGATGGCCAAGGCGAAGAAGGTTTATGTGTGCCAGGCGTGCGGGTCGTCGAGTCACCGCTGGCAGGGGCAGTGCGACGATTGCGCCGAGTGGAACACCTTGGTCGAGGAAGTGCCGGCCGCGGCCAATGTCTTCGCCCAGCGCCACGACCTGCAAGGCGGGGGGCGGGCGATCGAATTGGTCGGGCTCGACACCGAAACCGCTTTGCCCGAGCGGATCCCGAGCGGCCTCGCGGAGTTTGACCGGGCGATCGGCGGGGGCATCGTGCCGGGCTCGGCGATGCTGGTCGGCGGCGACCCCGGGATCGGCAAATCGACGCTGCTGCTGCAGGTCGCGGCACGGATCGCCGAGACCGGGCGCGGGGTGATCTATGTGTCGGGCGAGGAAGCGGCCGACCAGGTGCGGTTGCGCGCGCTCAGGCTCGGCCTCGGCCGCTCGCCGGTGCGCCTCGCCGCCGCGACGTCGGTGCGCGACATATTGACCACGCTCGGCAGCGGCGCGCCGCCAGCGCTGCTGGTGATCGATTCGATCCAGACCATGCACAGCGACCTCATCGACGGTGCGCCCGGCACGGTCAGCCAGGTCCGCGCCTCGGCCCAGGAACTGATCCGCTATGCCAAGCAGACCGGCACCGCGGTGGTGCTGGTCGGCCACGTCACCAAGGACGGCAGCATCGCCGGGCCGCGCGTGCTCGAGCATATGGTCGACGCGGTGCTGGGCTTCGAAGGCGACCGCAGCCACCAGTACCGCATCCTCCGCGCCGCCAAGAACCGCTATGGCGGAACCGACGAGATCGGCGTGTTCGCGATGGATGCCAGCGGCCTCGTCGAAGTGCCCAACCCGTCGGCCCTGTTCCTCACCCAGCGCGGCGCGGCGGTCAGCGGCACCAGCGTGTTCCCGGCGATCGAGGGGACGCGGCCCCTGCTGCTCGAAATCCAGGCGCTGACGGTGCGGCTGGCAAGCGGCGCGACGCCGCGGCGATCGGCGGTCGGGTGGGATTCGGGGCGCCTGGCGATGATCCTCGCGGTGCTCGAGGCGCGCTGCAATTTGAGCTTCGCCACCGCCGAAGTCTATTTGAACGTCGCCGGCGGCTATCGCCTCAATGACCCCGGCGCCGACATGGCGGTCGCCGCGGCGCTGGTCTCGGCCTTGTCCGAACGGCCGGTGCCCGAGGGCTGCGTGGTGATGGGCGAGATCGCGCTGTCGGGCGAAGTCCGCCCGGTCGCCCACGCCGGGCTGCGCCTCAAGGAAGCCGCCAAGCTGGGGTTCGAGCGCGGCTGGGTTCCCGCCGGCACGACCGGCCCCGACGGCCTGCCGCTGGCCCGCTTCGATCACTTGCGCCAGCTGGTCGACCAGATTCTCGGGCGCTGACCGTCATTGCGAGGAGCGCAGCGACGCGGCAATCCACGATGGCGCGGGAGTTGGATTGCCGCGCTCCGCTCGCAATGACGGGAAGGGGGTGGCATCGCGGCGGTTGAATCGCTAGCCGGAGCTGCATGACCCCGCTCGACATCTTTGTCCTCCTGTTGCTCGGCGGCGGCGCGTTGGTCGGCTTCGCGCGCGGCTTCGCGCAGGAGATATTGGCGCTGATGGCGTGGATCGCCGGCATCGCCGCGGTCAAACTGTTCCACGATCCGCTGCAGGCGAAGCTGCTTGCGGTCGCCGGGTCCGACGCCTCGGCCTCGATGCTCGCCTTCGCGATTCTGTTCCTGCCGACGTTCATCGCGCTGCGCCTGTTCGGCCGCGCCGTCGGCAACCGCGCGCGGCGATCGGTGCTCGGCCCGGTCGACCGCTTCCTTGGCGGCGGGTTCGGCATGGTCAAGGGCCTGATCGGCGCGATCCTGGTGTTCCTGGTGGCCAATTACGCCACCGACATCGTCTATGGCCCGAACGCCGCTCGGCCTGCCTGGATGACGAGCTCGCGCACCTTCCCTTTGCTCAACGCCAGCAGCCGCGCGGTCGTCGGCTGGGTCGAGGTGCACCGCCCCCGGCCGCTGCCCGCATGATCCGCCTGTATGACACGCTCGCCCGCGAGAAGCGCGACTTCGTCCCCGCCGACCCGAAGCGCATCACCATGTATGTGTGCGGCCCGACGGTCTATGGCCGCGCCCATATCGGCAATGCCCGCCCGGCGGTGGTGTTCGACACGCTCGCCCGCCTGATCCGCCACCATTACGGGCCGGACAGCCTGACCTACGCCCGCAACATCACCGACGTCGACGACCGCATCATCGCCTCGGCGGCCGAAGAGGGCGTCGACCCGTCGGTCATCACCGAGCGGTTCGAGCGTTTCTACCTCGACGACATGGGCGCGCTCGGCGTCGCCCCGCCCGACATCGCGCCGCACGCGACGCAGGACATCGCGCCGATGGTGGCAATGATCGCCGAGCTGGTCGCCAGCGGCCACGCCTACGCCGCCGAAGGCCATGTGCTGTTTTCGGTCGCGTCGGACCCCGGTTACGGCAGCTTCAGCCGCCGCGACCGCGACGCGATGATCGCCGGCGCCCGGGTCGAGGTCGCCCCCTACAAGCGCGATCCCGCCGACTTCGTGCTGTGGAAGCCGAGCGACGCAAACGTCATCGGCTGGGACAGCCCGTGGGGCCGCGGCCGCCCGGGCTGGCACATCGAATGCTCGGCGATGATCCGCCAGCACCTGGGCGAGACGATCGACATCCACGGCGGCGGGCTCGACCTCATCTTCCCCCACCACGAGAATGAAGTCGCGCAAAGCCGCTGCGCCCACGGCGGCGCCCCGCTGGCGCGCTACTGGGTCCACAACGGCTTCGTCGACATGGGCGCGGAGAAGATGTCGAAGAGCTTGGGCAATGTGATTACGCCCGAGGAACTGCTCAAGCGCCACAAGGGCGAGACGTTGCGGCTGGCGTTGCTGTCGGCGCATTACCGCAGCCCGTTGCCGTGGACGGAGAGTCTGGTGGAGCAGAGCAAGGCGACCCTTGACGGATTTAAGAACGCTCTGAGAATGGTCGAAGATGTTGAGTACGTCTTCGACAGTGAACCTGCGGAATTCATCTCGGCAATCGGGGACGATTTGAATACGCCGGCAGCCATTGCTGAACTTGGAAAAATTAGGAAAATTCTGACTACCTCGAAAGACAATAAGCAGGTGGGAAGGGCGAAAGCTCACTTCGATCTTGCGGGCAGGATATTGGGCTTAGGCTCAATCATGATGCCGATTGAAGGGACATTAAATCTTGATCTCAGCCTGGGAAACATACTCAACCCAGCCAAGTTCAGCGATCAGGTGGCCGAATCTGTGATATCCTCCGAAATCGCCGAGCGCACCGCCGCTAAGGCTGCGCGCGACTTCGCCAAAGCCGACCGCATTCGCGACGAACTCAAGGCGGCGGGGATTCTGCTTGAGGACGGGCCGTCGGGGACGACGTGGCGGCGGCGCTAATCCCTGCTATTTGTCGTGCCAGCGAAGGCTGGCATCCATGTCACCGGGATTTCACCGACGACATGCCCATGCTCGCGGACATGGACCCCAGCCTTCGCTGGGGTGACGGATAATGGGAATGACCGAGCCGCTCTACACCCGCGACATCCTGCGCCTCGCCGCGTCGATCCCGCATCTGGCGGGGTTCGATGCGGTTGACGGGCCGGACGTGCGCTCCCCGACGTGCGGGGCGCGGATGCGGGTGGCGGTGACGCTCGACGGCGCGGGGCGGGTCGCGTCGCTGAGCCAGGCGGTCGAGGCGTGCGCCTTTGGCCAGGCCGCCGCTGCGCTGGTCGGCAATTACGCCATCGGCCGCACCGCCGCCGAGGTATCTACGGCGCTGGCCGCAACCGCGAGCTGGCTCACCGGCGCTGGCGAGGCCGAGCCGTGGCCCGGGTTCGCCGCGCTCGCGTCGGCGCGGCACCGCAAGGGCCGCCACGGCGCCATATTGCTGCCGCTGCGCGCTTTGCTTGCCGCCATCGAGGCAGCATCATGACCACCGCCGCCGAGACCGCGCGAGCTGCCACCGCCTTGCTCGAAGGCGGGGCGGTGATGCTTGGCGCGGCCTTGCTGTTCGTCATCCTGTTCCGCCGCCTCGGGCTCGGCGCGACCCTGGGCTATATCGTCGGCGGGGTGGTCATCGGGCCGCACGGGCTGGGCCTGTTCAACGACCCCGCCCAGCTCGCCAGTTTCACCGAGCTTGGCATCGCCCTGCTGCTGTTCATCGTCGGGCTGGAGCTCAATCCGGCGCGGCTGTGGCGGATGCGCAGGGACATTTTCGGACTCGGCCTGGCGCAGGTGTTGCTGTGCGGGCTGGCGCTGGCCCTGTTCCTCCATGTCGTGCTCGACATCAGTGTCGAGGCGGCGCTGGCGATCGGCCTGCCGCTCGGCCTGTCGTCGACCGCGCAGGTGCTGCCGATGCTGCGCTCGTCGGGCGATTTGAACAGCCGCTATGGCGAGCGGGCGTTTTCGATCCTGCTGTTCCAGGACCTGTCGATCGTGCCGATGATCACCCTGGTGGCGGCGATGTCGCGGGTGCCGGACGGGGCGGGCAAGAGCGGGCTGCTGCTCGCCGGGACGACGGTCGCGGCGATCGTCGCCTTGGTGCTGGTCGGGCGGCTGCTGTTGAACCCGTTGTTCAAATTGGTCGGGCGATTGGGCGAGCGCGAATTGTTCGTCACCGCCGGGCTGTTCACCGTCGTCGCCGCCGCCGCGCTGATGCACAGCCTTGGGCTGTCGGTCGCCTTGGGCGCATTCGTCGCCGGGGTGATGCTCGCCGAATCCCCATACCGGCATGAGCTGGAGAGCGACGTCGAGCCGTTCCGCTCGATCCTGCTCGGGCTGTTCTTCCTCACCGTCGGGATGCTGCTCGACCTCCATTTGATCCTGGCGCGGCCGTTGCTGGTGCTCGGCCTGGCCGCGGCGGTGATCGTCATCAAGGGCATCATCATCTCGCTGCTGGCGCGCTTGTTCGGCAAAAGCTGGTGGCTCAGCGTCAAGCTGTCGCTGCTGCTCAGCCAGGCCGGCGAGTTCGGCTTCGTCCTGTTCGCGCAGGCGGCGGCGGCGCTGCTGATCCTGCCCGAAGCGGCCTCGCTGTTCGGCGCGGTGGTGACGCTGTCGATGGTCACCACGCCGTTCCTGATGCGGGTCATCGACTGGCTGGAGGCGCATTACGAAACGCCGCGGTCGAAGCCAGCGGGGCCGGACGGAGCGGCCGATGGCGGGGTGATCGTGGTCGGCTATGGCCGCTTCGGGCAGACCGTGGCGCAGATGCTGATGGCCAAGCGCGTGCCGGTGACCCTGATCGATCTCAAGCCGCAGCAGATCGAGCTCAGCGAGGAGTTCGGCACCAAGGTGTTCTATGGCGACGGCACCCGGGTCGACCTGCTGCGCCTCGCCGGGGCCGAGCAGGCGCGCGCGATCCTGTTCTGCAACGACGGCGAGGCGCTGACCCGCGACGCGGTCAGCCGCGTGCTCGAGGCCTTCCCCCACGCCAGCGTCATGGCCCGGGTGTTCGACCGGCGGCAGCTGATCGCGCTCGACGGACTAGACCTTGCCCATGCCCAGCGCGAATTGTTCGAAAGCGCGGTGACGATGGGCCGGGCGGCGCTCAAGGTGGCGGGGATCGAGGCGCCCGAAGTCGACCGGGTCGAAAGCGAATACCGCCTGCGCGATTGCGAGCGGCTCGAGCGGCAGGCGGTGGCTGGCGACCTCCACGCCGGGGCCGAGCGGATGTTCGCCGCCGACCGCGCGCTGGGCGACGACCGCGAGGAAAAGACGGTCGGCTAGGCGCTGGCGAGGAAGGCGGCGAGCGGCTCGACCGGGACGGCGGGCTGGACGAACGCCTGGCCGATGCCGCGGGCCAGCACCAACGTCATGCCGTCGCGCTCGTTCTTCTTGTCGCGCGCAAGGTGCGGCAGCAGCCGCGCACCGCCGCCGTCCATGCCGATCTCGGCCAGGCTGACCGGGAGTCCGGACTTGCCGAGCAGGGCCGCCAGCCGCACGGCGTCGGCGGGGTCGGCGTGGCCCAGTTTGGCCGAGAAGCGCAGCGCCAGCACCATGCCGACCGCCACCGCTTCGCCATGAAGCACCGCGCCCAGCCCGCGCTCGGCCTCGATGGCGTGGGCGAAGCTGTGGCCGACGTTGAGCAAAGCGCGCTTGCCCGAGCGGTCGGTGACATCGCCGGCGACGATCCGCGACTTGGCGGCGATGCAATGAGCGATCGCCTCGCGCTGCCGCTCGACGTGGCCGGCGAGCAAGGCGGCGGCGTGGGTTTCGCACCAGGCGAAGAAGGCGGGGTCGTCGATCACGCCATATTTGATCACCTCGGCCAGCCCCGCGCGGAGCTGGCGCGGGTCGAGCGTGGCGAGCAGCGCCGGATCGGCGATGACCAGCATCGGCTGGTGGAAGGTGCCGACCAGATTCTTCTGTCCGGCGAAATCGATTGCGGTCTTGCCGCCGATCGCGCTGTCGGCCTGGGCCAGCAGGGTGGTCGGGATGTGGACGATCGGGCAGCCGCGCTTGAACAGCGACGCGGCGAGGCCGGCGAGGTCGCCGACCGAGCCGCCGCCAAGCGCCACAATGGGCGTCGAGCGGTCGGGATCGAGCGCGGCGAGGCGATCGAGGAGGGTGCCGAGCACCGCCCAATCCTTGGCCGCTTCGCCGCGCGGGACGATCAGCGGGCGCACGTCGAAGCGGTCGCGCAAGGGGCCGCCGTGGAGGCCGAAGACGAACTCGTCGCTGACCAAGGGCAAGGGACGCCCGCCGGCCAGCTCGGTCAGCAGGTCGAGGCCGGCGGCGAGCGGCCCGACGGCGATGCGCGGGGTCATTTCGACAGCCATTGGTCGAGCTTCAAGAGGATCGCGTTGACGACGTCGCCATGGCCGCCGACGCCGCTGGTCACATGGATATGGGCTTCGGCGTAGGAACGCTGACGCTCCTCGGCGAGGCGCTTCAACGTCGCCGCCCGGTCGCCGCCGCGCAGCAGCGGGCGGGTGTCGCGGCGGCCGGTGCGCTCGGCGAGGATGGCGACCGGGGCGTCGAGCCAGATGGTGATGGCGCGCTCGTTGAGCAATTTGCGGGTGGCCGGGTCGACATAAGCGCCGCCGCCGGTGGCGATGACCCGGACTTCGCCCTCGATGAGCCGGGCGACAAGCCGCCTTTCGCCGTCGCGAAAGTCATCTTCACCATATAATTCAAACACTTCCGCCGCCGATGCCCCGCCCGCCGCATCCTCGATCGCGGTGTCGCTGTCGACGAACGGCAGCCCCAGCCGTTTGGCCAGCCGGCGGCCGATGGTCGACTTGCCGACACCCATCAGTCCGACAAGCACGACGGGGCGATCGAGGCGGGGCGTCACATTTTGCACAAGGCAGGGCTATACATAGTGCGGCAAGGTCGGGCAAAAGCCGCCGACCGTCCTTCCTCGAACGCGGAGCATTCATGCCCAAAGGCATTCTTGTCATAGCCGTCATCCTCCTCGTCCTGGTGATCGGCGGCGCGTTCCTGCTGAGCGGCCGGGCCAAGGAACAGCCGACCCGCACCATCGAGGTCAACGTGACCGCCAATGCCGCCGCGCATTAACCGCCTGTCAAAGCGCGGCTGGGCGCTGAGCGGGGTTGCCCTGCTCGTGGCGCTGCCCGTGCTGGCGCAGGAGCGGCCCGAATCGATCCTGCCGCCCGGCTTCGGCGAACCGGCGCCGCCGGCCCAGCAAGTGCCGGGGACGAGCCCGGCGCCGACCACCGCAGTCCCGGCGCCCGACCGGTCCCCGACCGAAAGCGCGGTGGTATCGACCAACAGCCTGTCGCCGTCCGACCTCGCCGACACCAGCGCGCCGGCCGTGGCGCAACCCGAATATCCGTCGAGCATCCGCCGCGATGCCGAAGACGCCGGCGTGCTGAACCCAGCCGATCTGGGCCTTGGCGAGCGGCCGTGGGGCGGGGCGAGCGGGAAATTCCTGTCGATCCTGATGCGGCGGATGGACACGCCGTTGGTGTCGCGGTGGGCGCATATCGCGCTTCGCAACGCCTTGCTGGTCAAGGGCGCCGCGCCGGGCGATGTCGACCCGGCGGACTGGGCCGGCGAGCGTAGCTGGCTATTGCTGCGGCTGGGCGAATCGAACGCCGCGCGGTTGCTCGCATCGTCGCTCGACACAGAGAATTACACCCCCAAGATGACCCAGGTCGCGGCGCAGGTGGCGCTGGCCAACAGCGACCCGGCCGGGCTGTGCGCGCTCGAATCGCGGCTGGGCGAGGTCGAAGCGCGCATCCTTCCCCTGGTCAAGGCGATGTGCGCGTCGATGGCCGGCGAGGCCGAGCGCGCGGCGGCCGACATCGAATCGGCGCGGCGGCGCGGCACGATCGGCGGGATCGATTTGTCGCTGGCTGACAAGGTCGTCGGCGCTGGCGCCGACACGGCGCGCGCCGTCACGATCGAGTGGGAGCCGGTGCAACGCCTCAATGCCTGGCGCTATGGCCTGGCCAGCGCGACCGGCATGATGCCGCCGGCGCGGCTGATCAGCGCCGCATCGCCGCCGCTCAGGGCGTGGATGGCGCAAGCATCGGCTTATGCGCCGTTGCAGAAACTGGAGGTGTCGCGGACCGCGGCGGCGCTCGGCGTGCTGTCGTCCGACGCCTACGTCGACCTGTACGCCGCCGCCTTTGACGCGACCGACCCCGATGACCTTGGCGGGTCCGACGCGTGGAAGCTGCGCCAGGCCTATGTCGGCAAGACCCTCGACAGCCGGCTGGAGGCGATGCGGGCGTTGTGGGGCATGGCCAGCGGCAAGGGCAGCGACCGGCTGGCGGCGCAAGTGCTGACCGCGCGGGCGGCGACGCTGGTGACGCCCGACAAGGCACTCGAAGGCGACGCGCCCGACCTGATCGCGTCGATGCTGTCGGCGGGGTTCGACCAGGCGGCGGCGCGCTGGGCGGCGGCGATTCCGCCGATGGGCAATGAGGCGGCCGACAAATGCTGGGCGATGCTGGCGCTTGGCGCGCCCTCGGGCCGGGGTATCGACCTCCGGATCGGGCGGATCGAGGCCTTTGCCGGACGCGACAAGAGCGCCGGCAAGAAGCGCACCGCGCTGCTGGTGGCGGGGCTGGCCGGGATCGGCCGGATCGACGCGCAGACGGCGGGGCAGTTGAACCAGCGCTATGGCCTGGGCCTTGGCGGGACGACGCGGTGGACCGAATTGATCGACGGCGCGGCGCGGCGGCGGCAGGCGGGGACGGCGACGATCCTCGCCGCGAGCGGGCTGCAGGGCCGCGAGTTCGCCGGCGTGCCGGCGCTGTACCAGTATCACGGCATCACCGCGCTCCACCGGGTCGGCCTCGACTTCATGGCGCGGATGGTCGCCGCCGAGGCGCTCGCGCGGACCTGAGGTGGAACCCGGCGACCACGCCCTCGTCGACAAGTTTCTCGACATGATGGCGGCGGAATCGGGCGCCTCGCGCAATACCATCGCTGCCTACCGCAGCGACCTTTCGGCCGCCGCCGCCGACCTGGGCGGGCTGGAAGGCGCCCAGCCGGACGATCTGGCGACGCTCGGCGAGCAATGGGCGGCGCTGGCGCCATCGACCGTTGCGCGGCGGGCGGCGGCGCTGAGGCGGTTCTTCGGCTTCCTGCTCGACGAGGGGCTGCGGCCCGACGATCCGTCGGCGTCGCTGCCGCGGCCGCGGCTGCAGCGGCCATTGCCGAAAATCCTTGAGGCCGACGAGATCGAGACGATGTTCCGCGAGGTCGAGGCGCGCGCCGCGTCGGGCCAGCCGATCGCGCTGCGCAACCTCGCCTTGCTCGAATTGCTCTATGGCTCCGGCCTGCGCGCGACCGAACTGGTCGCCCTGCCGCGCCGCGCGGTGCGGGCGGGACAGCCGTTCCTGATGCTCAAGGGCAAGGGCGACAAGGAGCGGCTGGTGCCGGTGTCGTCGCGCGCCGAAGCCGCGGTGGCGGCGTGGATCGCGGCGGCACCGTCGGACTCGGCGTGGCTGTTCCCGAGCGGGAAGAGCCATTTGTCGCGGGTGCGCCTGTACCAGTTGGTGCGCGAGATGGCGGCGCTGGGCGGGATTCCGCCCGAGCGGGTCAGCCCGCACGTCCTGCGCCATGCCTTCGCGACGCACCTGCTGGCCGGGGGCGCGGACCTGCGCGTGCTCCAGGCGCTGCTCGGCCATGCCGACATCGCCACCACGCAAATCTACACCCATGTCGATTCCGCGCGGCTGGTGGCGTTGGTCAACGCCCGGCATCCACTGGCCGACCGCAATCGTTGACGGCGCCCGCGCCGCGCCCTACCTCGCCCGGCCAATGCTTACCTACCTCGACTTCGAAAAACCGATCGCCGAACTCGACGCGCGCATCACCGCGCTGCGCGAGACCGCGGACGCGGGCGAGATCAATATCGACGCCGAAGTGTCGCGGATCGAGGCCAAGTCGGAGAAACTGCTGCGCGAGGCCTATGCCAAGCTGACGCCGTGGCAGAAGACACAGGTCGCGCGCCACCCCGAGCGGCCGCACTTCAAGGATTATGTCGCCGGGCTGACCGAGGATTTCCTGCCGCTGGCGGGGGACCGGGCGTTCGCCGACGATCCGGCGATCATCGGCGGGCTGGCGCGGATCGACGGGCGGCGGGTGAT
>JBDSRV010000043.1:0-26509 GCA_039929125.1 Sphingomicrobium sp. | reverse complement strand
CGCGATCGACTATATCGACAGCAACAAGGGCTAATTCCCCGTCACCGTTCGCCCTGAGCCTGTCGAAGGGCTGCCCTTTTCGGGCCAAGGCTTGAACTGAGGACAGGGCTTCGACAGGCTCAGCCCGAACGGGCTGGGCCTGTTGTGCTTTGTGGAGAATGAGAAATGCGTCGTGTCGTCGTAACTGGACTTGGCCTCGTCACGCCATTGGGCGGCGACGTCGAGACGACCTGGGTGAATATCCTCGCCGGCAAGTCGGGCGCGGGCAAGATCACCCATTTCGACGCGTCCGACCAGAAGTGCCACATCGCCTGCGAAGTGAAGCCCGCCGACCATGAATATGGCTTCGACCCTAACAAGCGCGTCGACCACAAGGTCCAGCGTCAGGTCGACCCGTTCATCATCTTCGGAATCGACGCCGCGGGCCAGGCGATCGAGGATGCCGGGCTGCTCGACATGCCCGAGGCCATGCGGCTGCGCGCCGGCTGCTCGATCGGCTCGGGCATTGGCGGCCTGCCGGGGATCGAAAAAGAGTCGCTGGTGCTGGCCGAGAAGGGGCCAGGCCGGGTCTCGCCGCATTTCGTCCACGGGCGGCTGATCAACCTCATCTCGGGCCAGGTCAGCATCAAATATGGCCTGATGGGGCCCAATCATGCCGTGGTTACCGCTTGCTCGACTGGCGCGCACTCGATCGGCGACGCGGCGCGGATGATCAAGGACGACGACGCCGACATCATGCTCGCGGGCGGCGCCGAGGCGACCATCTGCCCAATCGGCATCGCCGGCTTCGCCCAGGCCCGGGCGCTATCGACGGCGTTCAACGATCAGCCGGAAAAGGCCAGCCGCCCCTATGACAAGGACCGCGACGGCTTCGTCATGGGCGAGGGCGCGGGCGTGGTCGTGCTTGAGGAATATGAGCACGCCAAGAAACGCGGCGCCAAGATCTACGCCGAGGTCGTCGGCTATGGCCTGTCGGGCGACGCCTATCATGTCACCGCGCCGCACCCCGAAGGGTCGGGCGCCTTCCGCTCGATGGAAATGGCGATGAAGAAGTCGGGGCTCGACCTCGCCGACATCGACTACATCAATGCCCACGGCACCTCGACTCCGCTCGGCGACGAGCTCGAGCTGGGCGCCGTGCGGCGGCTGTTCGGCAACCACATCGCGACCATGTCGATGAGTTCGACCAAGTCTGCGATCGGCCATCTGCTCGGCGGCGCCGGCGCGGTCGAGAGCATCTTCTGCATCCTCGCCATCCGCGACCAGATCGTCCCGCCGACCTTGAACCTCGACAATCCGAGCGAGGGCACGGCCGGTGTCGACCTCGTCCCGCACACGGCCAAGAAGCGCAAAGTGAAGGCGGTGCTCAACAACAGCTTCGGCTTCGGCGGCACCAACGCCAGCCTGGTGATGAAGGCGGTCGATTAGCCGCATGAAGCGACTGCCTTACATCATCGGCTGGCTGATCCTCGCCGCGATGGTGCTGCTCTACGGCCTGTGGGTGCGCGGCGGTTCCGCGGCTGGTTCGCACCGGATCGCGGTGGCCGAAGGATCGACCCTGACGTCGGTCGCTCGTCAGCTTGATCGTCAAGGTCTCATCCCCGGCAATGCCGCGACCTACCGCGTGATGGCGCGGCTGTTCGGCTCGTCCGACCCGATCCAGGCCGGCGAATTCGAAATCCCGGCCGGCACCAGCGGCGGCGGCGTGCTCGACATCCTCCAGCACGGCCGCCCGGTCGTCCGGCTGCTGACCATCGCCGAGGGCACGCCATCGATCATCGTCCAGGAAAAGCTTGCCGCGATTCCCGACCTGACCGGTGCGGCGCCGCTGCCCGGGGAGGGCACGGTGCTGCCCGATAGCTACGATTGGCAGAAAGGCGAAAGCCGCGCGAGCGTGCTCAAGCGGATGACGTCGGCGATGGACAAGCAGCTCGCCACGCTGTGGGCCAAGCGCAAGCCCGGCTGCCCGGTGGCGACCCCGCAGCAGGCGCTGACGCTGGCGTCGATTGTCGAGAAGGAAACCGGCAAGGCATCCGAGCGGCGGCTGGTCGCCGGTGTCTATTGCAACCGCCTCAGAATCGGCATGAAGCTCGATGCCGACCCGACGGTGATCTACCCGATCACCAAGGGCAAGCCGCTCGGGCGGCGGATCAAGCGCAGCGAACTGGACGCGATCACCGGCTACAACACCTACCGCGAGCCTGGGCTTCCGGCCGGGCCGATTGCCAACCCGGGCCGCTTGAGCATCGCCGCGGTGCTCGACCCGGCGCCGACCAAGGCGCTCTACTTCGTCGCCGACGGCACTGGCGGGCATGTCTTCGCCGATACGCTGGCCGAACATAATGCCAATGTCGCCAAATGGTTCGCCATCCGCCGCGCCCGCGGCGAGATGTAGGGCTAGACCCGCACCGCGGTGGCGGCGACGTAGGCGACCAGGCCGCTAGGCAGGTAGCCCCACGCCCAACCGCGCGTGCAATCGAGCATCCGGATGACCTCGCCGGCCGTGACGCTGGCCACCTGTTCGGCGTCGGCCGACGGCGCATCAAAGGCAGGGGCATCGCGCGTCACGTGGCGGACCAGCGGCTCGGCATAATGCGACGCGATGACCCGGCCGGCGAGCGCGGTATCGGCAAGGTCCTTGCGATACGCATGGGTTCTGGGATCGGGCAGGTTCGACGCGCCGGCCAGCGCGAAGCCATCAACGATGGGCGAAGGCGGGCTGCTTGTCGGCCGGCTGCTGCTGCCCGATGATCCCGCGCGACCCGCCGGCGGCGGCTGGAGCGGCGGGGTCGGCCCGGAGGTAGCGTTTGAAGGCTTCAAGAAAGCTGGTCCCGTCAGTGGTGCGGACGACGAACACGTTACGACGGTCATCCTGATCTCGTTCGCGGCGCAGATAGCCGAGTGCACCCAGCGTATTCAAGGCGCGAGTGACGACCGGCTTCGATACGCCGAGCATGGCGGCGAGCCCGCGCACCGTGTGAGGGCCGGGCGTAAGGTAGACCAACAGCAACAGCGCCATCTGGCGATTGGTCAGATCGGGCTGCCCCGACCGGACATAGCCGATCAGCGCGCGCATCCAGTCCGTCAGCGAAGTCTCGCTCATCGAGCCCGAATCCTTCCTCGTCGCGTGTGCCCCATCAACCCGCATGGCGCGGCTTTGGTTGCGTCATGACAATGATTTCATCGAAGAATTCGGCCGCTTAGGCGGAACGTTGCGTCGGCGTATTCGCGTCGCTCAGCCTGTGTAGCGGGCTTCGAGCATGGCGAACGCCGCCCTCAGGCCCAGCGCGTCGCCGCCCTTGGGCCGTCCCGGCTTGGGACTGAGGCGCCAGGCAAACGTGTCGAAATGCGCCCACGGCGTCGCCTCAGGGACGAACCGCTTGAGGAACAGAGCGGCGGTGACCGATCCCGCCATCGGGGAATCGGCGGCGTTGGCAAGGTCGGCGATGTCGGATTTGAGCATGTCCGCATAATTGTCCCACAACGGCATCCGCCACACCGGGTCGCTGACCCCTTCGGCGGCGGACTGGAGGTCGGCGGCGAGGGCGTCGTCGTTGACGAACAAGGCTGGCAAGTCGGGGCCAAGCGCCACCCGGGCAGCGCCGGTGAGGGTGGCGAAGTCGAGGATCAGCGCCGCTTTCTCCTCCCCGGCACGGGCCAGGGCGTCGCCGAGGACGAGCCGGCCCTCGGCGTCGGTATTGTCGACCTCGACCGTCAGGCCCTTGCGGCTGGTGAGGATGTCGCCTGGGCGATAGGCGGCGGCGGAGACGCTGTTCTCGACCGCCGGAATGAGCAAATGGAGGCGAACCGGGAGCCGCGCCTGGATGACCAGCCGGGCCAGCGCCAGCGCGTGCGCCGCGCCGCCCATGTCCTTCTTCATCAGTCGCATACCGCCGGCCGACTTGATGTCGAGGCCGCCACTGTCGAAGCAGACGCCCTTGCCGACGATGGCAAGGCGCGGATGGCTGTCCTTGCCCCAGTGCAGCTCGATCAGCCGGGGGGCGCGCTCGCGGGTGGCGCCCTGGCCGACCGCGGCGATCATCGGATATCCCTGCGCCAGTGCGTCGCCATGGGTCACCTCGACCTTGGCGCCAAGCGCCTTCGCGGTGTCGCGGACGGCCGCTTCCAGGTCCGCGGGTCCCATGTCGGCGGCGGGTGTGTCGACGAGATCGCGGACCAGCGCCGTCGCCTCGGCCAAACGGACTACGCGCTCGACCGCTGCGGGGTCCCGGGTCAGCAGGATGCGCGGGCCGGCGTCGGGCTTGGGCGTGGAGCGGTAGCGGTCGAAGCGATGCTGGGCGAGCAGCCAGCCGAGCATCGCCGGCTCCGGCTCGCCGTCGGCCAGGCGATAGCTGCCGGCGGGCAGCGCCTCGCCGAGCTTGGCGAGGCACCACGGCGACAGGCTGGCGGCGTTGGCGACCGCGGCGACGACTTCGAACGCGTCGCCGTCGGCTGGCAATACCAGGTGAGAAAATGCGCTCTTGCCGTCGAACCTGGCGGCGTCGAGCAGGTTGCGGCGCGCCTTCGGCTGGCGCTTGGCCCAGCCCTCGAACCCGTCCTTGTCGACCAGGTGGATGAGGTGCGCTGGGCCGCCCCGGTCGGGTTTGAGCAATGCGGCGAAATCGGTCATTCGGGCATGATCATGAACTGCTCCCAGCGGCCGTGCGCGCCGGGCTCGGCATAAGTCACCAGGGTCAAGGTCTTGCCCGCATAAGTCAGCTTGTAGTTGCGATTGACGAACCCGCCGCGCAGCCGGGGCGGCCGCGGCATGGCGATCGTCGGCGTGCCGAGCGGGGCGAGGCTCGCCGTATAATCGGCGGCGGTGGTCGGGTCGAAATAGTAATTGAGGTTGGGCGTCAGCTTGGCGCGATCGAGGTGCCCGGCGACGATCGAGGCATAGACAGCGCGGACGTCGGCGAGGCGGTCGCCCTCGTTGACGCTCGCCGCCTGCGGCCCGGCGAGGACGATCTTCTCCAGTCCCTCGGTCAGCGTATTGATGGCGCCGCTGAAGTCCGAATTGGTGAGCACGACGATCGCCGCGCGCGAGTCGGGGTAGATGGTGTTCTCGGACAGGAAGCCGACAGATTCGCCGCCATGGCTGATCGTCCGGCGCCCGCGCACGATGGCGCTGTCGACGCCGAGGCCATAGCCGGCCGAGGTGCCATCGGCGAGGATCACCGGGCGCTCCTGCTCGGCCCAGTCGTCGGCCGGGATCAGCGCCCGGTCGATCCGCGCTATGTCCCATTTGGCGAGGTCGGCGGCGGTCAGCGACAATTCGCCGGCCGCCCACAACCAGCCGCGCGCCGCCGGGGTCGCGACCCGCACCGGGCCAAGCGCATTGCGGTGGTAACCGGCGGGGAAGGCGGGCGTATTGCTGTCGTCGATGTCGACCGGGTTCATGCCGAGCGGTACGAAGATCTTGCGGCGGAGGTAGGACAGCAACGGCTCGCCGGCGGCCTTCTCCAGGATCAGGCCGGCGACGACATAGCCGGTGTTGCTATACTGCCAGCGCGTGCCGGGGGTGTAATCGAGCGGCTTTTTGGCCCAGCGATCGACGATCGATTGCGGCGTCGTCGGCCGCTCCATCGCGGCGAAGCTGTAGTCCTGTGGCCAGAAATCCTGAAGGCCCGAGGTGTGGCTGAGCAACTGGCGGATGGTGATGCGGTCGCCGCCCGAGATGCCGGGCAGCCATTTGCCGACACGATCGTCGAGGCTGAGCTTGCCCTCATCCTCGAGCAGCAGCAGGCCCATGGCGGTGAACTGCTTGGAGTTGGAGGCGATCTGGTAGCGCAGGTCGGGGCGGGAAACGGGGATGGTCTCCGACGCCTTGCCATAGGCCTTGGCGAGTACCAGGCGGCCGTCGCGGACGATGGCGATCGAGGCCGACGGGACGCCGGTGTCGGCGAGGGTCGCGGTGACCAGCTGGTCGATCTTTGCCTGCTCCGCTCGCCCGATCGGCTGGGCGAGGGCGGGGGCGGCGGCGAGGGTGAGCGCGGCAAGCGCGGTAAATGTTTTGAGCATCGCCGCAGCCTAGCCGCCGCGGCGCGCCTGTCCAGCCATCGCCAGATACAAAAAGGCCCCGGGGAGTAGCTCCCCGGGGCCGCCTTGGTCGTGGCCGAAAGCTTAGCCGCGTTCACCCGGCTGAGGAGCCGGGGCCGGGGCCGGCGGTGGCGGCGGCGACGGACAAACCGCCGTCGCTTCGATCACCGAGCCGTCGTAGCAGGTCTGGGTCTGCACCGGCATCGGCGCGGGCGGCGGCGGCGGCGGGGCCATCACCACCGGAGCCGGCGCCGGGGCGCCGAAGTTGAAGATCAGGCTGGCCAGCAGCGAGTGCGAGCGGAAGTGGCCGGCGTCGAGCGCATAGGTGCCCGATCCCCAGGTGTTGGTGAACTTGACGCTGCCGCTGTGGAAGTAGCGATACTTGAGGCCGATATCGACATTGGGGCTGACCGCGTAGCGGAGCCCGGCGATGAGCTGCCAGGCGAGGCCGGAATCGCTGCCGTTGGGAATGTTGCTCGACAGGTTGCCGCCGATGTCGCTGAGCTTGACCTTGGCCCAGCCGACGCCGGGGCCGGCGTAAAAGCTGAGGCCGTCCTGGTTGCCGAAGTCGAGCAACAGATTGCCCATGATCGAGGTGACCGAGGCCTTGCCGTCCGACTTGAACGGACCGCCGCTGACCTCCGTGAAGAAGGCGCCGTCGAGATCGTTGACCGCGGCATGCTTGTAGCCGAGCTCGGCCTCGGCGCGAACCATGCCGAAATCGTACCCGCCGATGAGGTCAAGGTCGTAGCCCTTGTTGTAATTGATCTGGAACGCGTTGTTGGTGGGCGCGCCATCGGACGTGCGGACCGTGTCGATGTTCATATCGTGGGGGAAGAGCAGGCCGCCCTCAATCCCGAGATAGGGTGAACCGTCGCGGGCCATGGCCGGCGCGGCTATCAGCGTCGAAGCCAGTGCGGCGATAATGATCTTACGCATGAAATATCCCCTGTTTATTGATGTGCGACAAGTATCACCACGAATAGGCGTTGGCTACCGGGTGAAACCTATCGCCGGGACTGTGTGGCATCCGAGTCACGGCGCCTGCTGGGCGAACCAGCCGTTGAAGGCGATCGCCACCCGTTCCTCGGCCGACGTATTGGGGTGAACCCAGTGGCGGATGAAGCTTGGCCACAGCAGGCAGGTGCCGGCCGCCGGGCGGACGGTGAACTTGGGGCGGGTGAACGGCGTGTCGATCCGCGCGCTGGTGCCGATGGCGCCGCGCGGGTCGATGAATTCGAGCGCGCCCGACAGCTTGTCGGCCTGGTCGTCGGGGGCGGGGACATGGACGTAATAGGTCCCCGACCAGAAGGCGCCGGCATGGTCGTGGGGGGCGTTCATGGCGTGGGTCGGGCTGGCGTTGACCCATCCTTCGAGGATGGCGTCGAGGCTTTGCGCCAGGTCGGGGATGAGCTTGGCGGTGGTCGCCGCAACCATCGCTTTGATGTGCCGCGCCAGCTCGGCATGGGCAGGTTCCTTGCGATCGAAGAAATCGACCGCCGAATGCCAGCCGTAGCGGTTCGATCGGTCGATGCCCGGCTCGGCCTCGCGGCGCTGCCTGATCTCGCGAAGCAAGCGGCGGTTGAGCGCGTCATGGCCGTGCAGGCGGATGGTGACGAACGGGACCGGGAACAGCACCCGGATTTCGGGTTCGTCGAACGCCATTACTCCGCTCCCCTGTTGTCATCGCCCGGCCAATTGATGGTGCCGGTTTAATCGACCTTGCGGCGCTGTCGAGGGGCAGCCTTTTTGCGCCTGGCCGACTTGGCCGACGGCGGAAGGTTGGGGAAAGATTGGGCCAAGAAACGCGGATCGGTCGTCGTTTTCAGGGCCTCTCCGTAGGCGGCTTTGCCACGCTTGGCTGCCTCCAGCATCCGCTCCAATTCTTCGTCGACCGGCACCTCTTCGGGAATGTCTGGTGTGCCGCGATGCCAGTGCGGTAGCTCGCCATCGAGCATGTCGGCCATATCGAGCCGCATGGCGACCAGCTCGGGGGCCATCAGCAGGTGGGGCTCCTCGGGCGCCACCGGCTCCAGCCGGCGCAGCGCTTCGCCGACCGGCGGAAGCTCCAGCGCCTGCTCCTCGCCGGGCAGGCGGAGGCTGTGATGGGCATAGCGGAAGCGTTCGGGCATGTAGGCGCGAAGCAAAAACATCAGCAAGCGGTCGTTGGGGCGCATCCGCCGCCCGACCCGCAATCCTTCCTTGTCGAATACCGGCTCGTTGCAGCCGTTGATGGCGCGGTCGAACGCGAGGTCGACCAGCCGCCGCGAGGCATTGGCGAGCGCGGCATCCCAGGCGGCGGCGAAATGCTCCGCGCCGGGCGCGCGGCGCAGGCGGTAACAGGAGGTGTCCGTCATATCGACCGCCATGGCGGCCTGGGCGACGCAGCCAGTATCGGCCAGTGCGGCGATGAAATCGCGCTGGCGCTGCGGCGTCCAGCCGTCGCTGCGCGGTCGGCGCAGAACCGGCCACCATTCGTAAGCGGCGGGATCGTGGCCGTGGGCATCGAGTTCGCCTGGCGCGGTCGCAATGGCGACGTCGGTGGCGGGATCGGACGAGTCGGCTTGCCGATCCGGTGAAGAGTTTTCCTTGTCCATGAACCTATATGGACACATCGCGACGCTGTAGGAAAGCGTTTTCTTGTGGGCGAATCAGATGTTTCGGCTGCGCCAGGTCGACCGCCCCCCAGCGAGAGCGCACAAAAGTCTAGACCGGCACCGCGAACAAATCGTGGTCGTCGGATTGCTCGACGGTGGCGCGGACGATGTCGCCGGGGGACAGGTGGCCGGCATCGCGGAGGTGGACTTCGCCGTCGATTTCCGGCGCGTCGGCCTTGCTGCGGCCGGTGGCGCCGGCGTTTTCGTCATCAACCGCATCGATCAGGACGTCGATCGTGGTGCCGACCTTGGCGAACAGCTTCTCCGCCGAGATGCGGGCCGTGAGTTCCATGACCCGGGCGAAGCGCTCTTCCTTGAGTTCTTCGGGCACCGGGTCGGGCAAGGCATTGGCGGCGGCACCTTCAACCGGTTCGAAGCGGAACGCGCCGACGCGGTCGAGCTGGGCCTCCTGGAGCCAGTCGAGAAGGTATTGGAAGTCCTCCTCGGTCTCGCCGGGGAAGCCGACCACGAAGGATGAGCGGATGGCGATGTCGGGGACTTCGCGGCGCCAGTTCTTGAGCCGTTCGAGCACCTTGGCCTCGTTGGCCGGGCGCTTCATGGCGCGGAGGATCTTGGGGCTGGCGTGCTGGAACGGGATGTCGAGATACGGCAGCACCAGCCCTTCGGCCATCAGCGGGATGACGCTATCGACGTGGGGGTAGGGGTAGACGTAATGGAGGCGCACCCAGGCGCCCAATTTGCCGAGCTCGCGGGCGAGGTCGGTCATGTGGGCGCGGACGCCCTCTCCCTTCCATGGCCATTCGGCATGCTTCAGGTCGAGGCCGTAGGCGCTGGTGTCCTGGCTGATGACCAGCAGTTCCTTCGTCCCCGCGGCAATGAGCTTCTCTGCCTCGCGGAGGATTGCGTCGGGGCGGCGGCTGACGAGGTCGCCGCGGATCGAGGGAATGATGCAGAAGGCGCAGCGATGGTTGCAGCCCTCGGAAATCTTCAAATAGCTGTAGTGGCGCGGGGTCAGCTTGACGCCGGCGCCGATGTCGGCCGAGGGTACCAGGTCGAGGTAGGCGTTGGGGATCGGCGGGGCGGCCTCGTGAACCGCGGCGACGACCGCTTCATATTGCTGCGGGCCGGTGACGGCGAGCACCGAGGGAAAGCGCGCGCGGATGATGGCGGCGTCATTGCCCATGCAGCCGGTGACGACGACGCGGCCGTTCTCGGCAATCGCCTCGCCGATCGCCTCGAGGCTTTCCTCCTTGGCACTGTCGAGGAAGCCGCAGGTGTTGACCAGCACGACGTCGGCGCCGGCATAATCGGCGGACATCTGATAGCCGTCGGCGCGCAGCTTGGTGAGGATGCGCTCGCTGTCGACCAGGGCCTTGGGACAGCCGAGCGAGACCATGCCGACACGCGGCGGGGTGGGGAGGATGGTAGCCATGGGAAGCGCGCCCCCTAACCCAGTTTCGCGGCGAAAGCGAGGCGCTTGGCACCACTAGGCAGCGGCGGCGGCGATGGCTAAAGCCGCGGCGGCCCGCCACCGGTGGGGCGAGGAGAGACGCATGCGTATTGCAATGATCGGCACCGGCTATGTCGGATTGGTGTCCGGGGCCTGCTTCGCCGACTTTGGCCACCATGTCACCTGCGTCGACAAGGACGCCGGCAAGATCGACGCGCTCAACCAGGGCAGGCTGCCGATCTGGGAGCCGGGGCTGGATACGCTGGTCAGCGCCAATGCGGCGCGCGGCCGCTTGAAATTCACCACCAAGCTGGCCGAGGCGGTGGCCGACGCCGAAGCGGTGTTCGTCGCCGTCGGCACGCCGTCGCGGCGCGGCGACGGGCACGCCGATTTGAGCTTCGTGTTCGCGGCGGTCGAGGAACTGGCCAAGGTGCTGCCCGGGCCGGTGGTAGTGGTGACCAAGTCGACCGTTCCGGTCGGCACCGGCGACAAGATTGCGGCGCTGCTGAAACAGCATGGCGCGCCCGACGGCTGTTCGGTCGCGTCCAACCCCGAATTCCTGCGCGAGGGCGCGGCGATCGCCGATTTCAAGCATCCCGACCGCATCCTGATCGGCGCCGAGGATGAGGCGGCGCGCGACGCGCTCAAGGAAATCTACCGGCCGTTGTTCCTCAACCGCGCGCCGATCCTGATGACCAGCCGCCGCACCGCCGAGTTGACCAAATATGCCGCCAACGCCTTCCTCGCGATGAAGATCAGCTTCATCAACGAGATGGCCGATTTGTGCGAGGCGGTCGGCGCCGACGTGCAGGATCTGGCGCGGGGCATCGGGCTCGACAACCGCATCGGGCCGAAGTTCCTGCACCCCGGGCCGGGCTATGGCGGGAGCTGCTTTCCCAAGGACACGCTGGCGTTGCTCCACACCGCCGAGGAAGCGGGGGTCGAGCAGCGGATCATCGCGATGGTGGTCGAGGTCAACGACCGGCGCAAGGCGTCGATGGCCGGGCGCGTCGCCGAGGCGCTCGGCGGGAGCCTGGCGGGCAAGCGCGTCGGCGTGCTCGGGCTGACGTTCAAGCCGAACACCGACGACATGCGCGATTCGCCGGCGATCCCGCTAGTCGAGGGGCTGGTCGAGGGCGGCGCCAGCGTGATCGCGTTCGATCCGGTCGGCGCCAAGCAAGCCAAGCCCCTGCTGCCGCGGATCGACTATGCCGACAATGCCGAAGCGGTCGCCGACGGCGCCGACGCCCTGGTCATCGTCACCGAATGGGACGAATTCCGCGCGCTCGACCTCGACGATCTGGGGCGACGAATGAAGGGCAAGGTACTGGTCGACCTGCGCAACATCTACGACCAGGCGGAGGCCGAGCGGGCCGGGCTGACCTATCGCGGGATCGGGCGCGGCAATGGCTGATGGCGGCGGCCCGGCGGGCGAACAGCCGCGGGTCGTGGTCATCGGGCTGGGCTATGTCGGCCTGCCGCTGGCGGTGGCGCTGGCGCGGCATGGGCCGGTCATCGGCTACGACCTCGACGCCGGGCGGATCGCCGAACTGCATGAGGGGCACGACCGAACGCGCGAGGTGGGCCGCGAGGTACTTCTGGCGAGCTCGCTGATCGTCACCGCCGAGCCGGACGCGTGCCGGGGCGCGGATATCTACATCGTCACCGTGCCGACCCCGGTCGATGCCGACAACCGGCCCGACCTCGGCGCGCTGATGAAGGCGTCGGCGGCGGTTGGCGGGTGGATCGACCCCGCCAAACGCCCGACGGTGGTGTTCGAAAGCACGGTCTACCCCAGCTGCACCGAGCAGGACTGCGGCCCGGCGATCGAGGCGGCGGGCGGGCTCACGCGCGGGCGCGATTTCCGGCTCGGCTATTCCCCCGAGCGGATCAACCCGGGCGACAAGGTCCATACCGTCGACAAGATCATCAAGGTCGTCGCCGGCGAGGATGCCGAGGTGACCGAGCAACTGGCGGCGCTGTACGGCGCGGTGACCGAGGCGGGCGTGTTCAGGGCGGCGTCGATCAAGGCGGCGGAAGCGGCCAAGGTCATCGAGAACGCCCAGCGCGACATCAACATCGCCTTCATGAACGAAGTCGCCCAGATCTTCTCCACGATGGGGCTGGCGATGGGCGACGTGCTCGCGGCGGCGCGGACCAAGTGGAATTTCCTGGCGTTCGAGCCGGGGCTGGTCGGCGGCCACTGCATCGGCGTCGATCCCTATTACCTTGCCCATGCGGCGCAGGCGGCGGGGCACGAGCCGCACGTCATCTTGTCGGGCCGGCGGATCAACGACGGCATGGGCGCGTGGATCGCCGATGCGCTCCACGCCCGGCGCGGCGGCATAGCGGGAAGCGCATTGGTGCTCGGGCTGACGTTCAAGGAGGATGTCCCCGACCTCCGCAACAGCAAGGTCGCCGACCTCGTCGCGCGGCTGCAGGCGCTGGGTCACGAGGTGAGCGTCGCCGATCCGCTGGCCGACGCGGGCGAGGCGGAGCGCGCGTTCGGCCTCAGCCTGGCCGAGCCCGAGGGCGCGTTCGACCTGGTCGTCGGCGCGGTTGCCCACCGCGCCTATCGCGGCTTCGACGCGGCGACGATCGAGCGGCTGGTAGCGCCGGGCGGGACGCTCGCCGACCTCAAGGGCCTGTGGCGCGACATCACGCTTGACGCCGGGGTCGATCGCTGGGCGTTGTAGCCGGCGATGCTGCACAACCCGCCCAGCTCGGCCCGCGCCAGCCGATCGATCGTCACCCGGCTGCGGTTTGCCGCGGCGGGGGCGCTGGTGCTGGTGCCGCTGGTGCCGCTGGCGGTGCGCTACTGGTTCCTGCCGCCCGAGACGTTCAACCAGCCGTCGACGATGGCTTCGGTCGTTGCCAACGTCGTGGCGGTGGTCATCGCCTTCTGGATGCGGGTTGCCATCCAGACCTATCCGGGGACCCGCGCCGGGGCGATCCTGCTGCCGTCGATCGCCGCGGCGCATGGGGCGGTGGTGTTCCTCATGCTGATGGCGCGGCTGCCCTACGACCGCGTCGCGGTGCTGATCGGCTTCGTCGTCCACTTGCTGTGGGCCTATGGCCTGTACTTCGTCGTCCAGCGCCGGCTTCGGCCGTGCATCGCGGTGGTGCCGCTGGGCGCGATCGACATGCTGAAGGGCATCGACCGGGTCGACTGGTGGACGATGCGCCGGCCCGACTTGAGCGAAGCCGACGGCTGCGACGCGATCGTCGCCGATTTCGCCGCCGATCTGCCGCCCGCATGGGAAGCGCTGCTGGCCGACGCGGCGATCGAGGGGCGGGTCGTCTACCAGGTCAAGCAGCTCTATGAATCGATGACCGGGCGGGTGCGCATCGCCCATATTTCGGAGAACAGCTTCGGCAGCCTGGTGCCGGTGCGCGGTTATGCCCACATCAAGACGCTGGCCGACTGGCTGTTCGCGGTGGCGATCCTGCCGCTGTCGGCGCCGCTGATGGTGCTGGTGGGGATCGCCATCCGCCTCGACAGCAAGGGCCCGGCGCTGTTCCGCCAGCAGCGCGTCGGGCGCCGCGGCGCGCCGATCACGGTCTATAAATTCCGCACCATGCAGCTGCACGACGACGACCCCGGGCGCGAGGCGGCGATGACCAGCGACGGCGACGTCCGCATCACCCGGCTGGGCGCCTTCCTCCGCCGCAGCCGGATCGACGAGCTGCCGCAGATGATCAACATATTGAAGGGCGAAATGAGCTGGATCGGCCCGCGCCCGGAGGCCGAAGTGCTGTCGAGCTGGTACACCGGGGAAATCCCGTTTTACCGCTATCGTCACGTCGTGAAGCCGGGGATTTCGGGCTGGGCGCAGGTCAACCAGGGCCATGTCGCGGCGGTCGACGAGATCCACGAGAAATTGCAGTACGACTTCTTCTACATCAAATATTTCTCCCCCTGGCTCGACGTCCTGATCGCCTTCAAGACGATGCGCACGATGCTGAGTGGATTTGGGGCGAAGTAGGGGGAATTCAGTGCTTCCCAATTTCGGGCTCTAGCGCGAACCGATCAAAGCATCGCAAGGCGAGCGGAATACCCGACAAGCCACACGGCCGCGACCGACCCAGCGACTAATTTCCATCGTGGCAGTCGGCCCGTCTGTCCAAGCTGAAATACAATCGCGGCCTGAACGGCCAATTCCGTCCAGTAGAAATAGCGGAAGTCCGCAGCGACCCCCACCAACAGATATGCCGAGCCGTAGAGCAAGCCCGACATGGTGATGGCCCGGGAGACAGGGTGCAGCTCCCCAAACAAAAGCATGAAACCGATTGCCAGCCACGTTACTGGCCAGAGGAGCGCATTCTTGGTGAGGAAATCAACGACCAAACCCCGACGGGAAAAGTCGCACTGGTGATAGCTAGGGGCGTCCACGCACTGCTGCATCGGGGGTACGACAAAAAAGATGGTCTTATTGAAATGCGCTATTCGGTGCGTGGCATAAGCGATTGGGTGCCGGGCAATCGCGTGGACCCAGGCCCCTGTAAGCGAAGCGGGCAGGCCTTTAAGAGGACCCACACAGTCCGGACCAACGAGTGGATCCCAGAAGAGCGGGGTGTAGCAACGCTGCGCGCGTTCGGTGCCTAAAGGAAGGATTCCCGGATCGCCTGAAAAATGCGCTATGCCGGCGAGGTCGAAGAGCTGCAAAGATCGCTCGACACCCGTTCGTTCGGCCTGAAGCACATCGTGGTTCACGACGCCGGAGATGGGAATAAGCAGGGCGGCGCCGACGAGGCAGAGGCCGGCGGCGGGAAGGCGCTTCATTTCCTTGAGACGCATCAACACTAAGGGCGGCAGCGCAAAAACGCCGTTCGCGCTGCATAATGAACCCGCTCCGCCCAGCACCAAAGCCAGCCAGTGTCCGCGAGTCACAGCCGCCAGGCCAAAAGCCGAAATGAAGAAACTGGCGAGAAGCGTATCCTTCTGGATGACGCCCGTATACTTGATGGCGATAGGCGTTAGCCCCACGGCCAGCATGGCCCACGCCCACTTGCCAACGCCGTCGCGCCTCAAGCTCTCCGCGAGTCCCCAGAAGCCCAGCCAATGCAGTCCTACCTGCAGCCCAAGCATCGCTGGAACGGAGCCGCCGAGTAGCGACCAGATTTCGGCCATCAGCGGGGGATGCCAGTCGGTGAAGGCGCCGTTCATGACCTGGCCCAGCTGGGTCCGGCTGTCCGGCGTGAGCGTGCCAGGCCAGACAATTCCAAGATTGGTGAGCGCAAGGAGCAGGGCGACACCGGCAACTGCCCGACTTGACTGTCGGTTTTCCAAGGATCTGCTCATAGTTCGGCAGTTATCGCAGCGCGATCCAAACGCAAGCGCATCGCGCGAACCGTAGGATTGTAATGAGGGAGTGTTTACGATCGGGGGCTGACTTGGGCGCGGCCTCATCGTATCCCACGCACCATGGATTGGCGCGTCTACAAAGATTCCACGATTTCCCGCTTGCCGAAGGCGGCTCGACCGATTGCCCTCGCGGCGCGTAATTTCCGCGCGCTCGTGCCGCAAAGGCCGCCGTACCGCAGCGACAGCATTACAACATTCAATCTGCCGGCTTTCCTCGACGAACCGGTGTTCGCCAAAGCTTATGCCCGCGCGGTAAAAGCGGCTGGTTGGGATTATGGCATTCACTATCGGGTGCACCAGGCCCTGTGGTGCGCGGCTCAGGCCCGAAAAGTCCCGGGCGCGTTCGTCGAAGTCGGCACGGGTCGCGGTTTCATGATGTCGGCGATGCTCGACGCTTACCCTGCTTGGGAAAGCGATGAGCGCACCCTGCATTTGTTCGATACGTTCCTGTCAGCCTACGTCGACGACTATGGTGGCCAAGACCAGAATGCCGAGCATTCGCCCCATTATGCGACTTCCGCCGAAGATGTTCGCGCAAATTTTGCTGACTGGCGAGGCGTTGAACTCCACATCGGAGACGTATTCGAGACCCTGCCACGATCGAAGCTCGACGACGTGGCCTTTCTCCACATCGACCTCAATTTCGCAGCGCCGGAGGTGTTCGCGCTGGAATCGTTGTGGCCGGCGATCCCGAGGGGCGGGGTGGTGTTGCTCGACGATTATGCCCACCAGTGCCACGTGCCGCAGCGCGAGGCGATGGACGCGCTTGGCAGGGAATTGGGTTTCGCCATCCTGTCGACCCCGACGGGGCAGGGGATCATCATCAAGTAATCAGCAATATTTTGCCCGCAGCGGCGATCCTCGATCAGCGCGGCAGGCCGTATTCCCAGCGGTAGGGGACGCCGGTGTCGCCGAGGAGGGCGCGGACGATCGCCGGGAAGGCGGCTTCGGCGCGAACGTCGTTGGACAGGATGACGACGCAGCGGCGCCCGCGCTCAAGGCAGACGACCGAGTTGGCGGTGATGTCGTCGTGGCCGCCCTTATACCAGCCAGCGCCCTGCGCGCCGTGAAAGGCGATGACGCCGAGCGCCGCCGACGCCTTGGGGCGCTCGGCCGGCGGGGCGTCGGGGAGCAGGGTCGGAAATTGCTGGCGGCTGGTAATCGGCAGGGTGCCGCGGGCGAAGCGGGCGCGCCACGTCGGCGCCAGGCCATGACCGCGGGCGATTCCCGCGATCAGCGTGGCCAGGTCGGCGATGCTGGTGTCCATCGACCCGGCGGCGCGGACCCGGCTGCGCTCGTCGTGGGGCTGGGGCTTGCCGTCGGCGTCCCAGCCATCGGCGAGATTGGCGGCGAAGTCGGGCCGCCAGACGAGGCCGGTATGGCGCAGGCCAAGCGGGCCGAACAAGCGGCGCTGAAGCTCGGACTGGAGGTCGAGGCCAAGGCCGCGCTCAAGCCCGAACTGGAGCAGCATCAGGCCTTCGCCCGAATACGCGTAGCGCGACCCCGGGGTGAAGTGGATCTTGAGCTTCCCGCCCGGCTCGAGGAAGGCGAAATTGGCAAAGCCGGTCGAATGGGTGAGCACCATGCGCGGCGTGATCGCCTGCAGCCGCGGATCGCCGGCAAGGTCGCCCCAATGGCCGTAGGCGTCGAGGTTGCCATAGCTGGCGATCGGGTGCGGCAGCATCGCCGCGATCGGGCGGTCGAGGTCGATCCGGCGCTCGGCCGCGAGCTGGGTGGTGAGATAACCGACCACCGCCTTGGTCAGCGAGGCGCCGTACATCACCGTGTCGCGGGTCAGCGGGTCGCCTTTGGCATTGCGCGCGCCGAACGCGCGGACGGCGGTCACCCGGCCATGGTCGATGGTGGCGATGGCGAGGCCGTTGGCGTGGGTCGCGGCCATGGCGCGGGCCGCGGCCATGGCGCGGGCCGCGGCCTGACCGATGGGGTCCGCGGGGCTGGCCAAGGCGGGGGAGGCGATGGCCGCGAGCAGGATTGCGACCAGCGGGCGCACTACGCGGCGAGCCGGTCGAGCTGTTCGCTCGCTTCGAGCCAGCGGGCTTCGGCCTCGGCGAGTTGCTCGGCAAGGCGCGCCCGGCGGCGGCTGAGGTCGGTCAGGGCATGGGCATCGTCGGCGTTGGCGAGCTGGCGGTCGAGGGCTTCGCATTCGGCGGCGAGCTTGGCGCTGGCGGCTTCGGCGTCGGCGGCGGCCTGGCGCAGCGCCTTGGCCTCGCTCCGGGCCTTGCCATCGAGCTTTTTCGCTTTGGGTTTCCCGGCCGTCTTGGGCTGGTTGCGGCCGAGGATGAAGTCGATGTAATCGTCGATGCTGCCGGGGTAATCGACTGCGCCGCCATGATCGACCAGCACCAGCCGGTCGGCGGTCAGCTCGACCATGTGGCGGTCATGGCTGATGAGGATCACGGCGCCGTCATAGCCGTTCATCGCCTGGACCAGCGCCTCGCGGGCGTCGACGTCGAGGTGGTTGGTCGGCTCGTCGAGGATCAGCAGGTGGGGGGCGTCGCGAGTGATCAGCGCCAGCGCCAGGCGCGCGCGCTCGCCGCCCGACAATTTGCCGACCATCGTATTGGCCTTGTCGCCCGAGAAACCGAAGCGGCCAAGCTGGGCGCGGACCGCGGCCGGAGCCTTGCCGTCCATCGCCCGGGCCATGTGCTGGAGCGGCGTGTCGTCGCCGTGGAGCTCCTCGACCTGATACTGGGTGAAGTAACCGACCCGCATCTTGCCCGAGGCGTGGATTTCGCCGGCCATTGGCGCCAGCTGGGCGGCGAGCAGCCGGGCGAGCGTGGTCTTGCCGTTGCCGTTGCGGCCGAGCAAGGCGATGCGGTCGTCGGGATCGATGCGGAGGTTCAACTTGCTCAGCACCGGTGTTCCGGCAGCATAGCCGACCGACGCCATGTCGAGCGTGATCAGCGGCGGCTTGAGTTCGGTCGGCGACGGGAAGTCGAAGCTAAGGCTGGGATCGTCGACCAGCGCCGCGATCGGCTGCATCTTGGCGAGCATCTTGGCGCGGCTCTGGGCCTGCTTGGCGGTCGAGGCGCGGGCCGAGTTGCGCGCGACATAATCCTGAAGGCGCGCGCGCTGGGCGTCCTGCGCGGCGCGGGCCGAGGCGATCTGCGCGGCGCGCTCGGCGCGCTGCCGCTCGAAATCGTCATAGGCGCCGGCGTAGAGCGCGATCTTGCCGCCCGACAGATGGAGGATAGTGTCGACGACGTTGTTCAAGAGGTCGCGCTCGTGGCTGATGACGATCAAAGTCCCGGCATAGCCCTTGAGGAAATTCTCGAGCCACAGGGTCGCTTCGAGGTCGAGGTGGTTCGACGGCTCGTCGAGCAGCAGCACGTCGGGCTTGGAGAACAGCAGAGCGGCGAGGGCGACGCGCATCTTCCACCCGCCCGAGAAACTGTCGAGCGGCTGGCCCTGCATCTCCTCGTCGAAGCCGAGGCCGAGGAGGATGCGGGCGGCGCGGCTGTCGGCGCTATAGGCGTCGATCGCCAGCAGCCGGTCATAGACATGGCCCAAGCGGTCGTGGTCGTGGCAGGTCTCGGCCTCATGGAGCAAAGCCGCGCGCTCGGTGTCGGCGGCCAGCACGGTGTCGAACGGGGTGGCGCTGCCCGACGGCGCTTCCTGCGCGATATAGCCCAGGCGGGTGCGGCGCGGCATCTCGATGCTGCCCTCGTCGGGCTCAAGCTGGCCGATGATGACCTTCATCAGGGTCGACTTGCCGGCGCCGTTGCGGCCGATCAGCCCGACCCGCGCGCCAGGCGGAATCGCGGCGGTCGCGCGGTCGAGGATCGTCCGCCCGCCAAGGCGCACCGTGATTCCGGAGATGGTCAGCATGCGCGCCGCCTAGCAGGGAATCGCGGCGAAGGCGAGGCGCCAGCTTTCCGGGATGGCGGCTGGCCTTTAGCGAGCAGATTGGTAGGGTCGCCGTGCGGGGGGCGGCATGACAATTAGACCATTCAAACCGATCCACGGCTGGCGCTCCTTCTGGGGGGAGGTCGGGATCATCGTGCTCGGCGTCCTGATCGCGCTCGGTGCGCAACAGCTTGCCGAAGACTGGCAGGGGCGCAGCCGGGCGCGGGGCAGCATCGCCGCGGTGGACGCCGAACTGGCGACCAATGCCGGCGTGTTCGAGGAGCGAACCCTTCAGCAACCCTGCGAGGAACGCAGATTATCCGAAATTCGCGCGCTGGTCTCGGCCGCGAGAACGACGCGGCGGCTGCCGCGCATCTCGGGGATCGGAAAGTCGATTGCCCGCCCGACCCTGAGGGCCGCCTGGGAAGAAGCGCAGGATTCCGACGTGCTCGATCGCTGGCCTCGGCAGGATCGGATCAGTGTCGCCGCGCTTTACTCGCAGCAGGCGCCGTCCGACGCCTTGACCCTGCGCGAGACCGAACAGTGGTTGAGGTTGCAGTCGATGATGCAGATGATGACGGGACCTATCTCGGATGGTGATCTGACCCTGCTCGCCGACGTGATCGCTGATTTGACCTTCTATTCGTGGAACAACGGCATCGACGCGAGCCAGGAGTTTGCGATGATCATCCAGCGCGGGATCCGCCCGAGCTACTTTGTCGTCCTCGACAGGAAGGGCAGCCGCGCCGAAATGCAGGCGCTGGTCGCGAAGTCGCTGATGTGCCAGCCGCTCCAGCTGAGCAGCGCGGACTGATCAGGTTTCAGCCTCAGCCTCGGCAAGACAAGTCGGCGGCCGTAACCGGATTTTAAAGCAGGACGCCCGATGTCTTCCAGAGTGTCGCAAGGGGCAAGTCATGCGTAAGCGTTCGTGGGTCTGGTTGTCGTTGTTAAGCCTGCTCGCCGCCTGCTCCGGCGGCAAGAGTGGAGCGCCGGTGAAATTGCACCCGGGCCGCTACGACGTCTCGATCAGCAATCCATCGCCCCAATTCGGGCCGCGCAGCGAAACGAAGAGCTTGTGCTTCACGCCTGACCATGCGGCCAATTTCGCGTCCGAGCCGCTCAAGGACATCGTGCCGTCGGGCGATGGTTGCGACACCACTCCGGGCACACGCGACGGCAACAACTTTGGCGGCACGCGCCAATGCACGGCGCCGCCGATCGACGGCATGACGATGAAGATGGCGCTCAACTGGACGGGCCAGGTGGAAGCGGACGCCTTCACCATCGATGCCGACGCCAGCGGTGATTTCACCGGCCACGCCCTGAATTCGCACATCACGATTACGGGTAAGCGCAGCGGTGACTGCTAAGCCGCGCCGGATGGCGCTGTCGGTCGTGCTGGCTTTGTCGGCCGCCGCTTGCTCGACACATGATCCCGCCACCGAGGCGCCGGTGCCCTTGCTGCCCGGGCTGTACGAAGTGACGCTCGGCGGGGCACGGTTGTCGAGCTCAAGAGCGGGCCAGGGCGGACGAGCAAGCTGTGCCTCGACGCGCTGGGCGCCGCAGACCTGGTGCGCGACCCGATGGGGCAGACGGTCGAGCGGTGGGAGAATTGCTCGACCGTCACCGACGAGCCCAAGGGCAATGCGATGAGCGGGGCGCGTCAGTGCGACCAGCGCGCCATGCCGATGGTCGCGCGCTATGCCGGAAGCCACACCAGCGACAGCTTCGTCATCAAGGGCGCCGTGACGCAGGGGCATGACGAAGGCGGCGGGGTGATGCACCTCGGCTCGGGCGACTTCTCGCTGACCGGCAAACGCGTGGGCGACTGCGCCGGCTGACGGCATTAATCGTTCAAAATTCGGCTGTTGCGACCGCCGACGGGGAACAGGGCGGGGTTGCCACAGGTTAAGAGCGCTGGGTGGGAGTTAACAGGAGTTCTCCCCCATGCGCCCAATGATTCGCTACGCCCTTCCGCTCGTCGCTTTGACTCTTGCCGGGGCCGCCGCCGCCCAGTCGGTTTCGTCCAACTCGCCCGATGCGCCGCCCCCCGCCTTCCCTGCGCCGAGCAAGCAGATGCCGCCGAAGGCCGCGGCGGACATGCAGGCGGTGCTCAACGCCCTTGGCCGCCTCGGCGCCCGCCCAATCCATTCGCAAAGTCCGGCGCAGGTGCGCGCGGGGCCGACCCCGGCCGATGCGGTCAAGGCGGTGATGACCGCGCGCGGCATGTCGACTGCGCCCGACCCCTCGGTCATGACCACCGACTTGTCCTATGGCGCCAACGCATGGCAGAAAGCGCGTGTCTATCGCCCCGCCGGAGGGGCCAATCGGTCGCGCCCGCTGATCGTTTATTACCATGGTGGCGGCTGGGTCATCGCCGACCTCGATGTCTATGACGCCGCGCCGCGAATGCTGGCCAAGAAGCTCGACGCGGTTGTCGTCTCGGTCGAGTATCGTCACGCGCCCAAATACAAATTCCCGGCGCAACATAACGATGCGCTGGACGGCTATCGCTGGGCCTTGAAAAACGCCCCATCGTGGGGCGCGGACGTCAGGCGGCTAGCGGTGGCTGGCGAGAGCGCGGGCGGCAACCTGGCGATCAACGCGGCGATCGCGGCCCGCAACGGCCATTGGGCGATGCCGCGCCACATCCTGGCCGTTTATCCGATCGCGGATTCGCGGATGGCCCTGCGCTCGCGGATGGTCAACGCCAATGCCAAGCCGCTGAGCACGCCCGACCTCGCCTGGTTCAGCCATTATTACAGCCGCCGCGCAAGCGACGGGCAGGATCCGCGAATCAACCTCGTCAACGCCAATCTGCGTGGCCTGCCGCCGGTCACGATCGTCAGCGCCGAGATCGACCCCTTGCTGTCGGACGGGTTGAATCTGACGATGGCGCTGCGCCGCGCGGGCGTGCCGGTGATGCAGCGCACCTACCCGGGCGTGACTCACGAATTCTTCGGCATGGGCAGCGTGGTGTGGGGGGCGGCGCAGGCCAATACCTGGGCGGTTGCGCGGCTACGCCCGGCGCTCGCCCGACGTTGAGGCGAAGGGCTTAGTTGAGCGAGGCGGTCGGGCTATTCCCGAACGGCAGGCTGAAGATGTTGGCGAAGCCGTCGTAAATCTTGCGCGCGGCCTCGGCCAACGTGCGCGGGCGGTTGCTGCCTTGGCGCGCGAACAGAGCGATGGCGAGGCGGCGGCCGTCGGGCAAAGTGATGAAGCCGACGTCGGTGGTCAGGCCGGTCAAGGTGCCGGTCTTGTGCTCGACCGGGGTGCCGAACGGCAGCATCGCCTTCATCCGGTTCTTGCCGGTGGCGCAGCGGGCCATCAGCGACAGCAGATAGTTGCGGCTGGCGGGCTTGATCAGCTGCCCGCTGTCGATCCGCCGGAGCAAGGTCACCATCGCCTTCGGTGTACTCGAATCGCGGCGGTCGCGAAGGTCGCGCCGAGCGCTCAGCAATTGGGCGATGGTGCGGTCGATCCTGAGGCCCGACAGCTGGTTAGAACTCAGCCAGGTCTGGACATTGGCGGGGCCGCCCAGGTCGGCGAGGATGATGTCGGTCGCGACATTGTCGCTGTGGATCAGCATCCGCTCGAGCAGGCTGCTGGCGGTGCGCCCGCCGATCAACGTATTGAGGGTGCGCCGGCCATGCTCGACCTGCGACAGATATTCGGCGGCGATCGCGACCTTGACCGTGCTCGCCATGGGGAAGGGGTCGTCGCCGTGGATGCTGACCATCTCGCCGCTCGACAGGTCGAGCGCGGCGATGCCGACATTGCCGGGATTGGCGGCCTCGATCTGGCGCAGCTCGCGCTCGAGCGACTGGAGCTGGGGCGGCGCTTCGGCCGCGGCCGGAACGGCGGCGAACGCCAGCAGTAATGACCAGATCGCAAGTCGGCGCATTGCCACTCCCTCCCGTGATGCCTCCGTGAACCCGCGGCGCAAGCGCCGGATTTCCACTGGGGCGAACCCTCCGACTGCCGTCATGAGGGTAAACGAATCCTTAAGGGAATCCCGCGGCGGGAAGCGGTGCGACGAAGCGTTGTTGCGGAGCGGTAAGATGCTGGATTGCCGTCGAGACCTGCTCTGCTAGGCTGCATGGCGACCCTGGGGGCGGTCCAATGATATTCCATCGATTGACACCATTGCACGGCTGGCGCGCCTTCTGGGGGGAGGTCGGGATCATCGTGCTCGGCGTGCTGATCGCGCTGGGGGCGCAGCAAGTCGTCGAATCGGTCAATTGGCGCCACGAAGTCGCGGGCTTTCGCGATGCCGTGCGCGACGAGATGGGCGAGAATTTGGATTCCTATCCGTACCGCGCCAAGCAGAAGGCGTGCATCAAGGCGCGGCTAGACGAGCTTCAGCACTGGCTTAACGCGTGGCGGGGCGGACGCGGGTTCACGCTCACCGGCCCGATCGGCATTCCCGCCTCGCGCGTCATCCGCACCAGCGTGTGGGACAGCACCGATCCGGTCACTTTGGCCCACCTGCCGCGCGACGAACGGATCGAATACAGCTTCCTCTACAGCGAATTCTCCAACAACGAGGTTCATCGCCTCGACGAGCGCGAAGCCTGGATCGAGCTCGCCAGTTTCGACGGGGCGACGATGCTCGACCATCAGGACCAGATGCGGTTGCAGGGCCTGATCTCCCGCGCCCGCCTGCGCGATGAGCGGATCGACAATAACGCCGACCGCTTCCTCAAGCGCGCCGCGAAGAAGAGCAATCTGTATCCCAAGCCGATTGGCGATCCGCCGACGTACGACCCGCGCCTGTGCGTCCCGATCCTCCCGGTCGGGCAAAGGGCGTTATAGGAATGCGACCAGCCGACTTGGCGCAATGAGGTCGCCGCCTCTTTCCTTCGGCGGGTTGAGGTGCAATGTTATCCGCTGTGCCTGAGTGGAAGGAGCTTGTGATGTCCAGACTGGCGATCGCTTCGTTAGCCGTAGCCGTGCTGGCGGTGCCGGCGGCCACCATGGCCAAGGAAAAAGCCGACCCGCCCATGCAGGCCATTATCGCCTGCGCCTCCCTAGCCTCGGACGGAGCGCGGCTCCGCTGCTATGACTCCACCATGGTCGATTTCAAGCGAGCGCTCGACAAAGGCGACCTGGTTTTGAGTGGAAACAAGGAACCCAAAGCGCTTCAGGGCATCGTCACCGCCAGCGGCTCATCGGGCAACAACCGCTTCTGGGTGCAGCTCGATTCCGGCGACCGCTGGTCTCTCCTCCCGGAATACGACCGGGAAAAGCCGCCGCCCGTCGGGGCGAAAATGAAGGTCTCCAAGGAATTCTTCGGCACCTACAAGATCTCCGGCCGCGGCTGGCATATCAGTGATGCGCGTTATCTTGGCCGGCGGCCTTAAGGGGAGACGGTGACCAGCGCGAAGCCGAGCGGAGTCAGGCGTCGATTTCGTCTTCGCTCAAATTGGCGGCGTTGTTCTGGATGAACTGGAAGCGGTGGGCCGGGTCCTTGCCCATCAGGCGCTCGACCAGGTCCTTGACCGGCTGACGGTCCTGATACGCCGCGGGACAGGCCGATTACCGGCGCCAGCCCACCGATGCTGCGCTGACCTCGACTTCGGCGGGCAAGGAGCTACCGTGCCGGTTGCGGGCAAGTGGGGGTGACCAATGTTCAGGCTGCTTAAGTTGAAGCCGCCGCACGGGTGGAACGCGGTGGCATGGGAATTGGGCATAGTCACGCTCGGCGTGCTGATTGCGCTGGCAGCGCAGCAAATCGTTGCTGCCGCCACTGATCGTCGCACTGCGGCGGACACGCGCGCCGAGGTAATCGACGAACTCAACAGCGACTTGATGAGCATTGCGCTACGCCAGTCGGCTGAGCCTTGCATTGAGCGCCGCCTCGCCGACTTGCGGGCGATCGTCGCCGACTGGACGCGAACGAGGTCGTTCGTCACGCCGAACTGGGTGTCGCAAGCGCCTGTGATCGAGATCGAGCTCAGCCGCTATGACGCGGCGCTGTCGGCGGGGCGGTTTGCGATGCTGTCGGGCGACGAACAATACCGGATGGGGGCGCTGGTCGCGCGGATACGCAAGTTCAGCGACTGGCAGTTGCAGGAGCGGACGCCGTGGGGCCGCCTGCGTGCGCTCCAAGCGGGGGCGGAATCGCTATCGCCCGAAGATCGGGCTGCCATCCGCATCGCGCTCCAGGACGCCTCGGCATTCGACTATGAGGTCAAGGTCAACGCCGCGCAGGCGTTGCCGATGGCGCGGCGGTTCGGCTTCCGGCCCGACGCCAAGGGGTTCCGCGAAATGGCCGGGCAGGTGTGGACCGGGGGCAGGTTCACGCCAACGATTTGCCTGCCGATAGACACGCCGCCCGCCGAGGCTAACCGCAATGTGACCATCCCGCTGCCGCTTTAGGCGTCGATCTCGTCTTCGCTGAGATTGGCGGCGTTGTTCTGGATGAACTGGAAGCGGTGGGCGGGGTCCTTGCCCATCAGGCGCTCGACCAGGTCCTTGACCGGCTGGCGGTCCTGATAGTCGGCGGGCAGGGTGATGCGGATCAGCGAGCGTGAGCCCGGATCCATGGTGGTTTCCTTCAACTGGTTGGGGTTCATCTCGCCCAGCCCCTTGAAGCGCGCGACCTCAACCTTCTTGCCCTTGAACTCGGTGCGCTCGAGCTCGGCGCGGTGGGCATCGTCGCGGGCGTAAGCGGATTTGCTGCCGGCGGTCAGGCGATAGAGCGGCGGCTGGGCGAGGAACAGGTGTCCGCGGCGCACCAGCTCGGGCATTTCCTGGAAGAAGAAGGTCATCAACAGGGTCGCGATGTGCGCGCCATCGACGTCGGCGTCGGTCATGATGATGATGCGTTCGTAGCGCAGCGCGTCCTCGGCCCATTTGTCGCGGATGCCGCAGCCGAGGGCTTGCTGGAGATCGGCGATTTCGCTGTTGGCGCGGATCTTGTCGGCGGTGGCGCTGGCGACGTTTAGGATCTTGCCGCGGATCGGCAGGATCGCCTGGGTCTTGCGGTTGCGCGCCTGCTTGGCCGAGCCGCCGGCGCTGTCTCCCTCGACGATGAACAATTCGGTGCCCGCGGCGTCGTCATTGGCGCAATCGGTGAGCTTGCCGGGCAGGCGCAGCTTGCGCGCCGAGGTGGCGGTCTTGCGCTTGACCTCGCGCTCGGCGCGGCGCTTGAGCCGCTCGTCCATC
>JBDSRV010000042.1:0-9258 GCA_039929125.1 Sphingomicrobium sp. | reverse complement strand
CCTCTGACGCCACAAACGTCAGGTGGGAACCATATGCACCGGACCAGGGTCCGGACAGGGACAGCTCCCTAGGATATTTAATCGCCTCAGGGATGTTCGTAAGCTCGTACGAGGCAGTACCCGTCACGCGCCAATCTAGGCGCTGACGGCGCTTTTCTCAAGGGCGTCGGCGATCGATTCGAGGCGCTCGGCAAGGCGGTCGGCGCGCTCGACCAGGACCGGGTCGGGGCCGGTATCGATCTCGTCGACGCGGCCGTCGACGATCTGGTCGGCGAGGAGCAACGCGGCGAACAGCAATTGGCGCGATTCGCTCAAGGTGCCGAGCCCGGCGATCGCCTCGCGGCTCTTGGCGTCGACCAGCGCCCCGGCGGCACGCAAATTTTCCTCTTCCCCGGCGCGGCAGGCGACGCGGTAAGCGCGCCCGGCGATGGTCAGGTCGACCTCGGCCATCAGCGCTGTGCCCCGGCTTGGCTGATGATGTCGTCGAGTTCGGCGACCACCGCGGCGACTTTCGAGCGCAGCGCATCGTCGCGGCCGGTGGCGGCCCCGCGGGAGTCGAGCGAGCGCTCGATCCTGAGCAGCGCGCGCTCCGAGCGGTCGAGCGCTTGATCGAGGGGTGAAAGGCTCATGGCGCAAGGCCTAGGCAAAGTGAAAGCGCGGGGCAAGCCAAGGGCGCGAAGGTTGACGCTGCCGCCGCCCTCGACAATAGGCACCAGACCGTCGGCCAGCCGAGTCTTTATCACGCGGCCGAGCCCCTGGGAGATTCCATGCCGACTCAACGCCGACTCGCCAACGCCATCCGCGCCCTGGCGATGGATGCGGTCGAAGCCGCCAATTCGGGACATCCGGGCATGCCGATGGGCATGGCGGACGCCGCGACGGCATTGTTCACCCGCCACCTGAAATATGATCCGGCCGATCCAAAATGGCCCGACCGCGACCGCTTCGTGCTGTCGGCGGGGCATGGCTCGATGCTGCTCTATGCGCTGCTTCACCTGACCGGCTATGCCAAGCCGACGATGGACGACATCAGGAATTTCCGTCAGCTCGGCAGCCCGTGCGCCGGGCATCCCGAAAATTTCATGCTGCCCGGCGTCGAAGCGACCACCGGGCCGCTCGGCCAGGGGCTGGCGATGGCGGTCGGCATGGCGGTCGCCGAACGGCATTTGAACGCCGTCTATGGCGACGATCTGGTCGATCACCGCACCTGGGTCATCGCCGGCGACGGCTGCCTGATGGAAGGCATCAACCATGAGGCGACGGGCCTTGCCGGGCATCTCAAGCTCGGGCGGCTGATCGTGATGTGGGACGACAATCGCATCACCATCGACGGACCGACCGACCTCAGCCGCAACGAAGACGTCTGCGCGCGCTACGGAGCGATGGGCTGGCATGTCGTCGAATGCGACGGGATGGACAGCGGCAAGGTGTCCAAGGCGATCGACGAAGCCGTCGCCGACGCCCGGCCGAGCCTGATCCGCTGCAAGACCATCATCGGCTATGGCGCGCCGACCAAGCAAGGCACGGCGGCGACCCACGGCTCGCCGCTCGGGGCCGAGGAAATCGCCCGGGCGCGCAAGGAACTGGGTTGGAGCGACGCCCCGTTCGTCATCCCCGACGACGTCGCCAAGGGCTGGCACGATGCGGGCGGACGCGGCGCGGCCTTACGCGCCGAATGGCACCGCCGCCTCGACGCCAGCAAGAAAAAGGACGAGTTCCTCGATCGCCTCGACGGCAAGCTGCCCGACGGCTGGCTCAAGCCGCACCTCGATGCCTTGCTCGCCGACCCGCCCAAGGTGGCGACCCGCAAGGCGAGCGAACTGGCGCTCGATGCGATCAACGCGGCCTTCCCGGCGACGATCGGCGGATCGGCCGACCTGACCCCGTCGAACAACACGCTGACCAAGGGCTTGGCCTTGCTCGACGCGAGCAATTACGGCGGGCGCTATATCCATTACGGCATCCGCGAATTCGGCATGGCGTCGGCGATGAACGGCATGGCGATGCACGGCGGTGTGGTGCCCTATGGGGGCACGTTCCTGGTGTTCTCCGACTATAGCCGCGGCGCAATCCGCCTGGGCGCGCTGGAAAGCGCCAAGGTCGTCCATGTGATGACCCACGATTCGATCGGGCTCGGCGAAGACGGGCCGACCCACCAGCCGGTTGAGCATCTGCAAAGCCTGCGGGCGATGCCCGGCCTGCATGTCTATCGCCCGTGCGACGCGGTCGAGACGGCGGAATGCTGGGCGGCGGCGCTGGCCAAGGACGGGCCGAGCCTGCTCGCACTGTCGCGGCAGAATCTGTCGCCGCAGCGGACCAAGGCGGCCAAGGACAACCTCAGCGCCAAGGGCGCCTACCGGCTCAAGGCGGCCAGCGCCGCGCGCAAGGTCATCCTCATCGCCACCGGCAGCGAAGTCGAGATCGCGGTCGGGGTCGCCGAGGAGCTCGAAGGGCAGGGGATCGGCGCCGACGTCGTGTCGATGCCGTGCACCGAAGCGTTCGACGTGCAGGACGCGGCCTATCGCGAAGACATTTTGCCCGACGTTTCCAACCGGGAGGTGTTGCGCGTGTCGATTGAGGCCGGGACGACCTTCGGCTGGGAGCGCTACACCGGCCTCCATGGCCTCCGCATCGGCATCGACCGGTTCGGCGCATCGGCCCCGGCGCCCGACCTCTACGAAAAATTCGGGCTGACCGTGCCCAAGATACTGGGGCGCGTGCTCGACCAACTGAAACAAAGGGACATTGCATGACGAAAGTCGCCATCAACGGCTTCGGACGGATTGGCCGCCTGGTCGCCCGCGCCATCCTCGAGCGCGACGACCATGACCTTGAGCTGGTCGCCATCAACGACCTCGCCGATGCAAAGTCGAACGCCATGCTGTTCAAGCGCGACAGCGTCCACGGCAAATTCCCCGGCGAGGTCAGCGCCGACGGCGATCATATGGTGGTCAACGGCAAGCGCATCCGCGTCACCGCGGAGCGCGACCCGGCCAAGCTGCCGCACAAGGACATGGGCGTCGACATCGCGCTCGAATGCACCGGCTTCTTCACCGATCGCGAAGGCGGGCAGAAGCATCTCGACGCCGGCGCCAAAAGGGTGCTGATCTCGGCCCCGGCCAAGGGCGCCGATCTGACCGTGGTCTATGGTGTCAACCATGACAAATTGACCGCCGACCACGTCATCGTGTCGAACGCGAGCTGCACCACCAACTGCCTGGCGCCGGTCGCCAAGGTCTTGAACGACGCGGTCGGCATCGAGCGCGGGCTGATGACCACCATCCATGCTTACACCAACGACCAGAAGATCCTCGACCAGATCCACCCCGACATGCGCCGGGCGCGGGCCGCGGCGATGTCGATCATCCCGACCACCACCGGCGCGGCGCGCGCGGTCGGCGAAGTGCTGCCCGAACTGAAGGGCAAGCTCGACGGCTCGGCGGTGCGGGTGCCGACGCCCAACGTCAGCCTGGTCGATCTGACCTTCACCCCCAAGCGCGACACTACCAGGGAAGAAATCAACGCCGCGCTCAAGCAGGCCAGCGAGAGCGAGCCGTTGAAGGGCATCCTCGCCTATACCGACGAGCCGCTGGTCTCGATCGACCTCAACGGCGACCCGGCGAGCTCGACCGTCGACAGCCTTGAGACAACGGTGCTGGAGGGCAAATTGGTGCGCGTGGTCAGCTGGTACGACAATGAATGGGGTTTTTCGAACCGCATGGTCGATACCGCCGGCGCGATGGGGAAATTGGGATAGGAAGCCGGACTTCTGCCATCACGAACGGATTTCAGGTGCGTGAATTCAAAACCCTCGACGACCTCCCTGCCGATCTGTCCGGCAAGCGCGTACTCGTGCGGGTCGACTTGAACGTGCCGATGAACGGCGCCTCGGTCGCTGACGATACGCGGTTGCGCAGCCTGCTGCGGACCGTGCTCGAATTGAGCGACCGGCACGCGATCGTCCTGCTGCTGTCGCATTGTGGCCGGCCCAAGGGCCAGTCGCGGCCCGACATGTCGACCGCCTTATTCGTCAAGCCGCTGACCCAGCTGACCGGGCGATCGGTGCGGTTCATCGAGGATTGCCAGGGGCCGGAGGCCGAGCGGGCGATTGAAACCATGCTGCCGGGCAATATCGGCGTGCTCGAGAACACGCGCTTCCATTTGGGCGAGGAGACGAACGACCCGGCGCTGGCGCGCGGCATGGCGGCGCTCGGCGATTATTACGTCAACGACGCGTTTTCCGCTGCGCACCGCGCCCATGCCTCGACAGAAGGCATCGCCCATCTGCTGCCGAGCTTCGCCGGGCGGGCGATGGAAGCCGAACTGACGGCGCTGGAAAAAGCGCTGGGCAACCCCGAACGGCCGGTCGCGGCGGTGGTCGGCGGCGCCAAAGTGTCGACCAAGCTCGCCGTGCTCGGCCATTTGGTGAGCAAGGTCGACCATCTGATCATCGGCGGGGGGATGGCCAATACATTCCTCGCGGCGCGCGGTGTCGATGTCGGTAAATCGTTGTACGAGAAAGACTTGCTTGGCGAAGCGGAGACTATCTTCGAGCAGGCTGAGACGGCTGGCTGTATTCTTCACCTGCCCTATGACGTGGTCGTCGCCAAGGAATTCGCCCCCAACCCGCCAAGCCTGCGCACGGTCAACGTCCACGAGGTCGCGCCGGACGAGATGATCCTCGACATCGGCCCGGCCGCGGTCGAGGCGCTGGGCGATGCGATCAAGACCTGCCGCACCCTAGTATGGAACGGGCCGTTGGGGGCGTTCGAAACCCCGCCGTTCGACGCCGCGACGGTGGCGCTGGCGCGGATCGCGGCGGCGCTGACCGAGGAAGGCAGCCTGGTGTCGGTGGCCGGCGGCGGCGACACGGTGGCGGCGCTCAACCAGGCCGGGGTCGCCAAGGATTTCACCTTCGTCTCGACCGCGGGCGGGGCATTTCTGGAATGGATTGAAGGCCGAACGCTTCCCGGCGTTGCCGCTTTGATGAATTAGGAGCCGATCGAATGGACAATCAGCAGATGGCGGAGACAATCCGCAGCGGCCACGGCTTCATCGCCGCGCTCGACCAGAGCGGCGGGTCGACCCCGGGCGCGCTCAAGGGCTATGGCATCGCCGACGACGCATATGCCAATGACGCGGAAATGTATGCGCTGATCCACGCCATGCGGACGCGGATCATCACGTCGCCGTGCTTCGGCGGGGGCAAGGTCATCGGGGCGATCCTGTTCGAGCGGACGATGGACGGCGACGCCGACGGCCAGCCGGTGCCCAACCTGCTGAAAGCGCGCGGCGTGGTGCCGTTCCTCAAGGTTGACCAGGGGCTTGAGGACGAGGCCGACGGGGTCAAGCTGATGAAGCCGATGCCGGTGCTCGACGCCTTGCTCGACCGGGCGATCGCCAAGGGCATGTTCGGTACCAAGATGCGGTCGGTGATCGAACACGCTTCCCCGAGCGGTATCGCGGCCATCGTCCGCCAGCAGTTCGAGGTCGCCGACCAGATCAGCGCCAAGGGCCTGATGCCGATCATCGAGCCGGAAGTGTCGATCAAGGCGCCACATCGCGACGCCGCGGATCGGATGCTGCTGGGCGAACTGATCAAGGCGCTCGACGCATTGGCCCAGGGCCACCAGGTGATGCTCAAGCTGACCTTGCCGGCGCAGGCCAATTTGTTCGCCCCGCTGGTCGATCACCCCGCAGTGCTGCGCGTAGTCGCGCTGTCGGGCGGGTTCAGCCGGGCCGAGGCGTGCGCGCAGCTGAGCCAGAACCGCGGCATGATCGCCAGCTTCAGCCGCGCGTTGCTGTCGGACTTGCGGGTCCAGATGAGCGACGAGGAGTTCAACGCCACGCTCGGTGCCGCGATCGACGAGATCAGCGCCGCGTCGGTGGCCTGAGTCCTAACGCGGCTGGAACCCGAACAAATAGGCGCTCGGCGGGGTCGCGGCCGCGCCGGCCATCTTGTTCGGCTCGGCCGAGGTCAGCGCAAGGGCCGTGCCGTGCGTGGCGTAAGGCTGCCCGAGCGTAAGGTTGGCGGTTTCGCGCCAGCCGGGACTGTCGATGCGGGTGGTGACCACGACCCGCCCGGCCCACACGCAGCGCGCGTTCATCGGGCAGCGGCTGTCCTCGACCAGCACCTGCGGGGTGGCGACGAGCATGCCGACTCGCGTTGGCTCGCCCAGCCGTGCCATGCCGTCGGCGCGAACCGGGCCGCCATCGACAAGCGGGCCATTGGGGAAGTTATTGGCGAAGGTGGTGCAGGCGCCAAGGGCAAGCACTGCGGCGAGGAGGGGGGCGATGCGTTTCATTGGACGGACGCTGCCGCTTCGCTAATGAGCGCCGCATGAATGAAGACGATGTCGACCTTGAAGCCTTCGCGCCGCCGCGGCGAACCCGGCCGTGCGAACTCTATCTGATCAGCCCGCAGGATGTCGCTGGCGGCTTTCCCGACCGGTTGAAGGCCGCGCTTGCGGGCGGGCCGGTCGCGGCGTTCCAGCTGCGCGTCAAGGACATCGACGCCCATGAGCTGGCGCGCCTGGCCGAGCCGCTGCTGCGGATCTGCGCCGACCATGACGTCGCCTTTATCGTCAATGACAGCGTCAGCATGGCGAAGCGGCTCGGCGCCGACGGCGTCCATTTGGGGCAGAAGGACGGCGACATCCGCGAGGCACGCGCCGTGCTCGGCCCGTCGGTGCAGATCGGCCGCACCTGCCACGACAGCCGCCATCTGGCGATGGAGGCGGGCGAGGCGGGGGCCGATTATGTCGCGTTCGGCGCTTTCTATGAAACGACCACCAAGCCGAGCGACTATCGACCCGTCCCGGCGTTGCTAAGCTGGTGGGCGAGCCTGTTCGAAGTGCCGTGCGTGGCGATCGGCGGGATCACGCCCGACAATGCCGCGCCGCTGATCGCCGCCGGCGCCGACTTCATCGCCGTCTGCCAGGCGGTGTGGGGCAAGGACGATCCGGCTGCCGCGGTGGCGCGATTTGACGCCCTGTTTACGGGCTGACCGATACGGCGCGGAAACAAGCGCGGGCTGCCGCGTTGCAGCGGGACATTCCTAATCGGAGACTGCCCGTGACCCGTTTGCGTAGCCTGATCCTTGCCGCCGCCTCGCTCGTCGCCGTCGCCGGCCTTGCCGCCGCCCAGTCGCCAGTGCCCACCGCCAAAGGCAAATCCACCACGGCGGCCACGCCCGCCCCGGCGGCAGCGACTGCCGCCGCCTTCCCGGCGCCGGGCACCAAGGGGTCGCCGATCGACGGCACCACTTTCCACGCCCAGGTGCTGCTCGACGTCGCCGGCTTCCCCGCCGGGGTGATCGACGGCAAGAAAGGGATGAGCTTCAAGCAGGCGTTGCGCGGTTTCCAGGAAGCGCATGACCTCCAGGTTACCGGCCAGCTCGACCAGCCAACGCGCCAGGCGTTGCTGTCACAAAATCGCGAATCGACGGTGATGGTCAAGCTGACGCCCGACCAGGTCGCCGGGCCGTTCATCAACCCGATCCCGAAGGACACGGCGGAGAAAGCCGCGCTGCCCGGCCTCTATTACCGCAACATGCTGGAGAAGCTCGCCGAGGCGTTCCACACCACGCCCGAAACGATCATCGCGCTGAATGGCCCGAGCGCGCTGATCGGGCCGGGCCAGACGCTGCGCCTGCCCAATGTCGCGCCGACCGCGCGCAATTACGGCAATTCGGCCAAGGGCGATGTGACCGCGCTGATGAACGTCCTCAACGTCTCCGCCGGCGACATCAGCGGGACGTCGGTGGTGGTCGACAAGTCCGAGGGCGTGCTCAAGGTGATCGGCGAGGGCGACAAGATCGTCGCCCAGTTCCCGGTGACGATGGGCTCCAGCCACGATCCGCTGCCGATCGGCGAATGGAAGGTCACCACCTACGCCTTCCTGCCGCCGTTCCATTACCAGCCGGACCTGTTCTGGGACGCCAAGGACAAGGGCGCGCCCGACCAGATGCTCAAGCCCGGCCCCAACGGCCCGGTCGGGGTCGCCTGGCTCGACCTCAACAAGGAGCATTACGGCATCCACGGCACCCCGACGCCGGAAACGATCGGCCGCGCCGAAAGCCACGGCTGCATCCGCATGACGAATTGGGACGTGCTACGCCTGTCGCAGATGCTAAAGCCGGGGTTCAAGGCTGTTTTCCAGGCTTGAAGCAAGGGGGGCAGAGCGATGCGGAGCGTGATGTCGGCGGTGGTCGCGCTGGTGCTGCTCGGCGCCTTCTGGATATTTTATCAAGGGATCAGTTCCACGCCACCGTCCCAGCCCGTCGTGGGCCAAGGCGAAGCGGACGGCGTAGTGGCGGAGAGCGGCGACAAGGCGGTGCTCGATTCCAAGGGCGCGGCGCCGATGGTGCTGGCCGAAAGCGTCACTGTCGGCCCGGCTGGACTCGCCATCCCTGTGCCGGGCGTCAAGGCCAGCGCGTTGACCGACACCTTCACCCAGGCCCGCGCTGGCGGCGCGCGGGTTCATGACGCGATCGACATCATGGCCGCTGAAGGCTCACCGGTGGTCGCCGCCGCCCCGGGCACGGTCGAGAAACTGTTCTTCTCCAACGGCGGCGGCGGGATCACCGCCTACGTCCGCTCGGACGACGGGCTGTGGAATTATTATTACGCGCATCTGTCGGCTTATGCGCCCGGCCTGACCGAGGGGCAGCATGTGCTGCGCGGCGCGCCGGTCGGTTATGTCGGCCACACCGGCGATGCCAATGCCGCCTCGCCGCACCTCCATTTCGCCATCAACCGCATGGGGCCGGGCGAGAAATGGTGGCAGGGGACGCCGATCAATCCCTATCCGCTGCTTGCCGGAAAGAGCGTGGCGCGCTAGGGGCCGCGGCGTGATTTGGCGGCTGCCGTGCGAGCGGCGTCCGCGCGCTCTTTCAACCTCGTGAAGCGGAAAGCGGATCCATGAAGATCAGCGGCGTGTCCATTCGGCCCGGCAACATCATCGAATATGAAGGCGGCATCTGGCGTGCGGTGAAGATCCAGCACACCCAGCCGGGCAAGGGCGGCGCCTACATGCAGGTTGAATTGAAGAACCTCATCGACGGGCGCAAGAACAATGTCCGCTTCCGCTCCGCCGAGACGGTCGAGCGGGTCCGCCTCGACACCAAGGATTTCCAGTTCCTGTTCGCCGACGGCGACATGCTGACGTTCATGGACAAGGACAATTACGAGCAGATAAACCTGCCGAGGGACATCCTCGGCGATGCCGCCGCCTTCCTCCAGGACGGCATGGACGTGG
>JBDSRV010000041.1:0-6977 GCA_039929125.1 Sphingomicrobium sp. | reverse complement strand
CCGTTTGTCAGCGACGACGAAGTGCGGCTGGTCGCCGACCATTGGCGCAAGCAGGGCGCGCCTGACTACAACCACAAGGTGACCGAAGAGCCCGAGGACGGCGGCTACATCTTCGACGGCCAGCCGGTCGGGGAGGACGATGCCGAGACGATGCTCTACCGCAAGGCGATCCAGACCGTCGCCGAGAGCCAGAAGGCGTCGACCAGCTACCTCCAACGGCAATTGAGGATCGGCTACAACAGCGCGGCGCGATTGATCGAGCGGATGGAGAAAGACGGGCTGGTCGGCATCCCCGACCACGTCGGCCGCCGCGAGGTGCTGATCGATCCCGACGGCCACCCGCTCTAGGCGGCGATGAACGCTTCGGAACCAGCGGGTTCAGGAGGCATTCAATGGGCGAAGGTCATTCGTGGCCCAACTTCCAGGAGATTTGCATGACTTCCGCTTTTTCATTCGCGCGCGCCCTCGCCCCGGTGGCGGCCATCGTGGCGCTGGCCGCGCCGGTCGCGGCGAGCACCGCGACCCAGCTGAAGCAGGTCGAGACTCATCTGGCCGCGACCCAGTCGATGGTTGCCGCTTTCACCCAGACCGACGGCAAGGGCCGCCAGTTGTCCGGCACGCTGTCGCTCAAGCGGCCGGGGCGGATCCGGTTCGAATATGGCAAGGGCGCCAACATGCTGCTGGTCGGCAATGGCAACACCCTGACCTTCATCGATTACGACGTTGGCCAGAAATCGGCGTGGCCGGTCGCCAAATCGCCATTGTCGGTGCTGCTGTCGCCCAATCCCGACCTGCAGCGGATTGCGCGGGTGGTCGATTCGGGCAATCCCAACGTCGTCGTGGTGCGGGCCCGCGACGCCCGCCGGCCCGAATTCGGGACGCTGATCCTGGCGTTCGTCAAGGCGCCGGGCGCGCCGGCCGGGCTGCGGCTTGAAGGCTGGACCGCGATCGACGCGCAGAACAAGAAGACCACCGTCCGGCTCGACAACCAGCGCTACAATGTGGCGGTGGCGGAGAGCGCCTTTACCTACGCCGAGCCAGCCAAGAAGAAGCGCTAACGAGCGGCGGCGGCGAGACGGGCGACCGCGCGCTGGCGGCCGATCAGCGCGAGCAATGGCGCCATTTCGGGGCCGGAGTCGCGCCCGGTCAGCGCCAGGCGGAGCGGGTGGAACAAGGCGCGGCCCTTGCGTCCGGTCGAGGCCTTGAGGGCGTCGGTCAGGGTTCTCCACGGCTCGTCCGACCAATCGAGCGACGCCGCGACTTCCGCCGCTTCAGCCAGCAGCGGCTTGTCGTCTGGCACGACTTCGGGCGGGGCGATGTCGCCGTGGAGGACAGGGAGCCAATCGGCCGCTTCGCCGAGGTGGGCGAGGTTGCCGCGCAGCGCCAGCCACTCCGCCTCGCCGATCCCGGCGGGGAGCCGCGAGGTGACGTCATGGTGGTCGAGATGGTGGAGCAATTTGGCGTTCAATTGCTCGACCTCGGCGAGATCGAAATGGGCCGGGGCGCGGCCGAAATGGGCGAAATCGAAGAGGCTGGCGGCGATGGCAAGATCGGCCATCGGTTCGACTGGCTGCGAAGTGCCGAGCCGGGCGAGCAACGACAGCAAGGCCATCGGCTCGATCCCCGCCTCCTTCAGCGCATCGACCCCGGTCGAGCCGAGGCGCTTGGACAATTTCCCTTCCGCGGCGACGAGCAAGGCCTCGTGCGCCAGCGCGGGCGGCGCGGCGCCGAGCGCGGCGAACATCTGCAACTGGACGGCGCTGTTCGAGACATGGTCCTCGCCGCGGACGATGTGGCTGATCTTGAGGTCGATGTCGTCGATCACGCTCGGCAGCAAATAGAGCCAGCTGCCGTCGGCGCGGCGGACGATGGGGTCGCTGATGAGCTTCGGGTCGAACTTCTGCGGCCCGCGGATGAGGTCGGTCCACTCGATCGGCGCGTCATGGTCGAGGCGGAAGCGCCAGTGCGGCGCGATTCCCTCGTGCGGGCGATCAGCGGGCGCCTTGCGCTGGTAGATCGGCGGCAGCTTTCGCCCGAGCAAAATCTTGCGCTGGATGTCGAGCTCTTCGGGCGTTTCATAGCAGGCGTAGACCCGACCCGCCGCCTTCAGCCGATCGAACTCGCGCTCGTACAAGGCGAACCGCTCAGACTGGCGGACGATGGCGTCAGGCTTGAGGCCGAGCCAGGCGAGGTCGTCGTGGATCGCCGCCACGAACGCCTCGGTCGAGCGCTCGGCATCGGTGTCGTCGATCCTGAGCAGGAAGCGCCCCTGATGCTGGATCGCCAGCAGCGCATTGTGGAGCGCGGTGCGGATGTTGCCGACGTGGAGCCGGCCGGTCGGCGACGGTGCGAAACGGGTGGTGACGGTCATGACGCTTCGGTTAGTGGCAAGCACGGACGGTGGCTAGGGCATGCTCAGCGGCGGGTTTAGGTTGCCGCTCTTCCAGATCGCCGCGCAGCTTCGCGCCGGGCCGCGGTCGGGCGTAAAGATTTCCTGCGCCTTGATGCCCAGCTTCTGGAACAACGGCTCCACAGATGCCGCCAAGCCGTCGATTCGCTTGAGTTCTGCCTTGATCACCGCTGCCGCCATCCGCGCCTGGGCACGGTCGGAGGCGGTGGGAGGCCCGTTGACCGGATCGATGAGGGACAGCAGCGCCCATTGATCCCGAATCCTGGCCGAAGATGGCTTGGTTAATTCGATGATGTCCAAAATCCAGCTCAGGGAAGTTTTTTCCTGCATTCCATACTGTCGCCCGATCAACTCGATCGTGTCATTGCCGGGTGCGGCGACTTGGATGTTCACAATTCCGGGACGCCGCAACTCATTCGGCGCGAATTGCTTCCCGTGCATCACTTCGGTCATTCGCTGGTCGAGACAGGGAGCGGCAGCGCGCCATTCACGGAACACCGCGTGCGCATCGGTCAGCTCGTACCGCAAGCGTGAACGCTCGGCCTCCATTCGGGCCAGGTCGGAGCGGTCCTGGACGTAATTTGCCAGTCCCTGCGCGACGAGCACGCCGGCAACCACCACGACGAATTCGAACAGGAAGAGGCGCACAGTGACCTTGCCGCGACCGTTGCCCCACCAATGCCGCACCGTGTGGAACATCAGTGCCAATCCTTGAGCAAGCCGCAGCGATCGACCATCCGTTCCGACGGCGGCAAATCGCTGCTCGGCGCGAGCCCGATTTTCCTTAAGCCGCGCTTTGACTGATCAACATTGAAGATCAGCCAGCGAAGGCGGTTATCGATGATCGCGGTGGCCAGCCGGACGCGCGCTCGATCGTCCGATGATGCCGGACCGATCGAGGTGTCGAGCAGCTTGAAGGTCGCCCACTGGTCGGAGATATCGATCGAATAACGTTCAATCGGATCGGTCATCGCAAGCATATCCTGCAGGGCCATAAATCGCGGATTGCCCGCCACGTCGTGGATCTTGCGCCAATCGTCTTCGCTGAAGTCGCCTGTGGCGAGTGTCGGAAGGCCTGGCCGCCCCACCTCGGCCATCGTCATCGTCGGTCCGCCGGAGACGGATCGGGCGATGCGGTCGACATGGTCGCGCAGGCAGGGGCCGTGGAGGTGCCAGTAATTGGCGACGGCCTCGATCCGCCTGCCGCGGTCGATGACTTTATCAAACAAGACATGACCCTGCCGTTGCTCGGCCCGGTCCTGCACCCAATTTGCAAGCCCCTGCGCCACCAGCACGCCGGCGACCACGACCACGAATTCGAACAGGAACAGCCGCGCGGTGTGCTGGCCGCTGCCGTCGCTCCACCAGTGCTTGACCGTTCGGAACATGCTGCCCCCCCGGGACGAGCGTATCGCCTTATTTGCCCGTGCGGAAGGCGTTGGTGATGGGGTAGCGGCGGTCGCGGCCGAAGTTGCGGGTGCCGATCTTGACCCCCGGCGGGGACTGGCGGCGCTTATATTCGGCGCGCAGCAACTTGCCCTCGATGTCGGCGACCAGCGCCGGGTCGGCGCCGGTGATGCGCGCGGTCTCGGCGACCGATTGCTCCTGTTCGACCAATGCCTCGAGGATGCGGTCGAGGAGGGCATAAGGCGGCAGGCTGTCCTCGTCCTTCTGATCCGGGCGAAGCTCGGCCGAGGGCGGCTTGTCGATCACCCGCTGCGGCATCACCGCGCCCTTGGGGCCGAGCGCATCGCCGGTGCGGTCGCCGTTGCGCCACCGCGACAGCGCGAACACCGTCGTCTTGTAGGCGTCCTTCAAGACCGAATAGCCGCCCGCCATGTCGCCATAGAGGGTGGCATAGCCGACGCTCATCTCGCTCTTGTTGCCGGTGGTCAGGAGCATGTGGCCATCGCGGTTGCTGAGCGCCATCAGCGTCACCATGCGGAGGCGCGACTGGATGTTTTCCGCCGCCAGCCCGTCGATCCCCGGCAGCATCCTGCCCAAGGCATCGACGCCGGGAACGATGGGGATGACGTCATGACGCACGCCCAACAGGCGGGCGCATTCGGCGGCATCGTCGAGGCTTTCGTCCGAGGTATATTTGGACGGCATCATCACGCAGTGGACCTTGTCCGGCCCGAGCGCGTCGACCGCGACCGCCGCCGACAAGGCGCTATCGATCCCGCCCGACAGGCCGAGGATGACGCCGGGAAAGCCATTGGCCGCGACATAATCGCGCAACGCCACCATCATCGCGTGGTAGATGTCGGCGGGATAGCCATCGAGCTTCGCGATATCGCCGACCTGGCAGCGCCAGCCGCCGGGGCCGCGGGTCCATTCGCTGATCACCAGCGCCTCGCGCCAGTCGGGCAGCTGCAGCGCGACGCTGCCGTCGCCATTCAGCACGAAGCTCGACCCGTCGAACGCCAGTTCGTCCTGCCCGCCGACGCGGTTCAGATAGACCAATGGCAAGCCGGTCTCGGTCACCCGCGCCTGGGCGAGGCGTTGGCGAAAGTCGTCCTTGTCGAGCTCGAACGGGCTGCCGTTGGCGACCAGCAAGATCTCGGCCCCGGCCCTGGCCAGCGCCGCGCTGACCGGTTCGAGCCAGATATCCTCGCAGATCGGCGCGCCGAGCCTGACCCCGCGCCACGCGATCGGCTGTGGCAGCGGCCCGGCGGCGAAGATGCGTTTTTCATCGAACGTGCCGTAATTGGGCAATTCATGCTTCAACGTCCGCCCGACGACCCGCCCGCCGTCGGCCAGCACCATGGCGTTATAGGTCAGCCCGTCTTCCACCAATATAGTGCCGAACAGCAGGGCCGGGCCGCCGTCTCCGGTCGCCTCGACCAACTTGGCATTTTCCTCGGCGGTGCGGCGGAGGAAGGCGGCTTTGAGCACCAGATCCTCGACCGGATAGCCGGTCAGCTGCATTTCCGGGGTCATCACCAGATCAGCGCCGGCCTTGGCGGCCCTGGCACGGACCTTGAGGATGGCGGCGGCATTGCCGCTGAGGTCGCCGACCCGCTGGCTCATCTGGGCAAGGGCGAGGCGAAGCGTATCGGTCACGCCCGACGCTTTAACGGCGCGCGGCGGCATCGCAACCTTGCCCTTTGCCCTGCGGACTGCCTAAGGGGCGGCAATCCAGCCGTCACGGGACCGTCACATGAAGCTGCTCGCCGGAAATTCGAACCTGCCGCTGTCGCAGGCGATCGCCGATTATCTGGGCACCAGGCTGACCGAGGCCAGCGTCCGCCGCTTCGCCGACGAGGAAGTGTTCGTCGAGATCAACGAGAATGTCCGCGGCGAGGACGTGTTCGTGCTGCAGTCGACCAGCTTCCCGACCAACGACAATCTGATGGAATTGCTGATCTGCATCGACGCGCTGCGCCGCGCCTCGGCCAAGCGGATCACCGCCGTCATCCCGTACTTCGGCTATGCCCGGCAGGACCGCAAACCCGGGCCGCGCACGCCGATCTCGGCCAAGCTGGTCGCCAATCTGATCACCACCGCGGGCGCCAACCGCGTGCTAACGATGGATCTCCACGCCGGGCAGATCCAGGGCTTCTTCGACATCCCGACCGACAATCTGTGGGCCGCGCCGGTCATGGCCGCCGACATTGTCGAGCGTTATTCGTCCGAGAAATTGATGGTCGTGTCGCCCGACGTCGGCGGCGTGGTGCGCGCCCGCAGCCTCGCCAAGCGCCTCGACAACGCGCCGCTGGCGATCGTCGACAAGCGCCGCGAGCATGCCGGCGAATCCGAAGTGATGAACATCATCGGCGACGTCGCCGGCCATTGCTGCGTCCTGGTCGACGACATCGTCGATTCGGCCGGCACCTTGTGCAACGCCGCCGCCGCGCTCAAGGAGCAGGGCGCCACGAAGGTGCTCGCTTACTGCAGCCACGGCGTGCTGTCGGGCAAAGCGGTCGAGCGAGTCAGGAACAGCGTGCTCGAGGAACTGGTGGTCAGCGACACCATCTTCCACACCGGCATGGGCGAAACCCCCAAGATCCGCCGCCTGTCGATCGCGCCTTTGTTCGGCGAAGCGATCCACCGGATTGCGGATGAGAGCAGCGTGTCGAGCCTGTTCGACTGAGCTTGCCAGAATCGGCTCCCGCCTCTAAGGGGCGCGCTTCCGCATCCTGTGGAAAACCGAATCGCCCGGCCAGTTAGGGCTGCCGTGGCGTTTCTGAAAACGTCGTCCCCCCGGAAACGGCGCGGGATAACAAGGAGACGAAAATGCCCAAGCTCAAGACCAAGAGCGGCGTCAAAAAGCGCTTCAAGCTCACGGCGACGGGGCTGCTGAAGCATGGCGTCGCTGGTAAGCGGCACCGGCTGATGAGCCACAACAGCAAATATATCCGCCAGAACCGCGGCACCGAAGTGCTCGACAAGGCAGACACCCAGCGCGTCAAGCTCTGGGCGCCTTACGGCCTGAACTAGGAGCTGACGAGACATGGCACGCGTCAAGAGGGGCGTAACCACCCGCTCCAAGCACAAGCGGATCCTGGACAATGCGAAGGGCTATTACGGCCGTCGCAAGAACACCATCCGCATCGCCCGCCAG
>JBDSRV010000040.1:0-48886 GCA_039929125.1 Sphingomicrobium sp. | reverse complement strand
CGATGCCGGTGACAATGCCCTTGACGACCTTGCCTTCGAACGATTCATTCTCGCCGCCAAGGGCTTCATTGAGCATCGCCGCGAAGTCGTCGCGGGTCGGAAAAGCCGTTGTGGCCATGATGGGGGTGTCTTTCAGTATGTAGCGTTTCGGCCGCTGGCCGGACCTCGAAAGTGAGGCGGCTTCCGTCGAGCGGACTTGGTGAAACATGACATGCCACGACGGCCGAATACCGCCGCGGCGCCTGGTTGGTTTGGCTACGGACGAAAGCATCAGCGAAATGCGCGACCGCTGCTGGAAGGCGCTTCGCCCTCCAACCCGTCGCGCTCGCGTGAAATGCGGCCCGCCCGCGAGCCAAGCCCGCCAGACGGGCGAGCGCATAGCGTAGAGGGGGGAGAGAGGCAAGGATTGCCACCTCACGCTTGACAGACTGATACCTTTTCCGGTATCAACGACGCGCCGAGTTAGAAGGAACACAATGGATGACAGGCGTCTCGACTGGCGAGGCAGCACCAAGAAGGACTTGATGGAGATGCCGGAAGGTGTGCGTCAGACTTTTGGGTTCGCGCTTGGACTCGCGCAGAATGGCCTGCGCCACGACGACAGCAAGGCATTGAGCGGGTTCAGGCCCACCGCAATCGAGGTCCTGGAGGACTACGACGGCGATACCTACCGGGCCGTCTACACCGCACACTATGACGACGTCGTCTACGTCCTGCATTGCTTCAAGAAGAAATCCACCAAGGGTAACAATCTGCCAAGACCGGCCAAACAAACGATCGAGGCGCGATTGGCCGAGGTGCGCAAGATCGAGTCGGCAAAAGCCAAAATCACGAGGAAGCAATGATGATTGAATCTCCCATCACGCCTGCCGGAACGAGTGTGCTCGACGAGCTCGATCTCGATCCCGCCTTTATCGCCAAGGCCAAGCTCGCGATCCGCATCACAATTTCAATCGCCGAAATGGGACTGACCCAGCGTCAGGCCGCTGCCCTGATGCCAATCTCACAACCCAAACTGTCGCTCGTCACCCGCGGCAAGCTCGCCGACATCAGCCAGGCGAAGCTCGAAGAATGTCTGCAAGCCCTCGGCCACGATATCGAGATTCGCATTGGCGCGCGCCATGAGGGTGTGGGCCGGTTAAGGGTGCTGGAAGCAGCCTGATCCATGCTCCCTAGATACAACCAAACGGAAATGAAAACGCTTGACATGTAGGAACCCATCCGGTTCACGCTTCGAGTGAGACAGGTTGAACTCAGCGCGCGGGCAGGATTTGGCACAGACACCTTGCAGCGCATCCCCTTGCCCCCGCCCCCTCGCAAACAACGCCCCACGACCGCGAACATCGTGAACATTCGCGCGCGCTCATCCTTGGAACGGCAGGCCCGCGTCGACCCACCCGAACGGCATCGTGACGATGGCAATCATCACGCTCGGGGGAATTTGCCTACACCCTTGCGGGGGACGAAGATCGCGAAGATCGGTCGCTCCCGGCGGCAGCGGCGCAACCCCGATCTTGGCCCAACCTTCCCCCAACCTTTCGCGTTCCCGCTACGCCGCCGCGACCCCAACCTTGGCCCAACCTTTGCCCAACCTTCCGCGTCCCCGCGCGGCCCGATCAGCCCGCCGTGCCTTGGCCCGCGCCGATCCGCGTCTCGACCAGCCGGATCGCTTCCGTGACCGCCGCGTCGGCGTCCATCGCGCTGGTGTCGAGCAGCATCGCGTCTTTGGCCCGGGCCAGCGGCGCGTCGGCGCGCTGGCTGTCGCGCTCGTCGCGGGCGTTGAGGTCGGCGATCACTTCGTCGAAATGGACGCGCACCCCGCGCGCCTCAAGCTCGGCCAGCCGGCGCCGGGCGCGCACCTCGATCCCGGCGGTGACGAACAATTTGGCGTCGGCGTTCGGCGCGATGACGGTGCCGACGTCGCGCCCGTCGAGTACCGCGCCGCCGGCCTGGGCGGCGAACGCCTGCTGCCGCTCGAGCAGCGCGCTGCGTACCGCCGGGTACGCCGAGATGCGGCTGGCGACCGAGCCGACGATCTCGCTTCTGAGCTCGGGGTCGGCGGGGTCGACCTGTTCGGTCCCGCTGACCGCGCGTACCGCCTCGAACTCGCTGTCGAAGTCGCCGCCGAACCGCACCAGGGTCAGCGCCACGGCGCGGTACAGCATGCCGGTGTCGAGGTGCGGCAGGCCGTAGTGCGCGGCCAGCGCCCGGGCGATCGTCCCCTTGCCGCTGGCGGCGGGGCCGTCGACGGCGATCAGCAGCGGGCGGGCGGGCAAATCCATGGCTCCGGCGCTTTGACAGGGCGTCATGGCTATGGCAAGGCGCGCCCGAATTGGACGCGGCACGCCGCTCCATCCGCCTGCAGTAATTGGAGAATAGACCCGATGGTCAATCCCGAATGGGGCCACAAGCGCTCCTGCCCCAAATGCGCCACGCGCTTCTACGACCTTGGCAAGGACAATCCCGTGACCTGCATCGAATGCGGCCACGCGTTCCAGCCCGAGCCGGTGCTGAAGTCGAAGCAGCCGCTGCCGTTCGAAGCCGTCTCCGCGCCTGAAAAGGAGGTCAAGGCCGATGAGGATCTTGGCGCCGAGGATCTGGTGCCCGACGAGGATGAGGAGCCGAGCGCCGACGACGAAGTCGATCTGGCCACCGGCGAGGACGACCTGGGCGTCGCGACCGGCGGCGACGAAGAGGAAAATTAGGCGCTTTGCGGGACATATTTCCCGTTTGCAGAAGCGGGAACTTGCCCTAAAGGGCGCGTCCGGAACGGGGCCGTAGCTCAGCTGGGAGAGCGCTGCAATGGCATTGCAGAGGTCAGGGGTTCGATCCCCCTCGGCTCCACCATCCGGATAGCAAAAGGGCGCTTGGCGGCGCCCTTTTTTGCGTCCGCCGCGCATACAGAAACGGCGGCGTCTTGCGACGCCGCCGTCCTGTTTTCAACCGTGAGGTCGGTCGGCTTAGCCGAGCTTCGACGAAACGTTGTTGAAGGTCGTGCCGAGCTTGTTACCAATGCCCTGCATCGCGCCGATGGCGGCGACGGCAATCAGCGCGGCGATCAGGCCGTACTCGATCGCGGTGGCGCCCTTGGTGTTCTTGATCAGCTTGAGAAAATTCGTCATTTCCGGTCTCCTTAAGGTTCCACTGGGGGTCCACTTCCCCCGCCGGCCGCTTCTGTCGCTTCCGGTTGCCATGGAATTACGACGCGAGGAGTTGAGAAAGGTTTAAAGCGACTTGGTATCAGCACGTTAACCTTGATTGCGCGGCGGCTTCCCTGGCCGCCCGAACTTGCTACCTTCAGCGCCATGAAAGCGGCCTTCCTGCTCCTGTTGATGGCTGCCCCGGCCGCCGCCGCCGACCCGCCGGCCTTTTGCACCGACCGCCCCGGCCTCGCCACCGGCACCTGCACCGCCGCCGCCGGCACCTTCCAGCTCGAAAGCTCGCTCGCCGAATGGTCCCGCTCCGACACCGGTCGCGAACTGCGGCTTGGGCCGAGCGTACTTCGCTACGGCTTCGACGACCGCACCGAGGTCCAGCTCGGCTTCACCCCGTTCGACCAGGTCCGCACCTTCGGCGCCGCCCGGCACCGCGGGGTCGGCGATGTGACCGTGGCGTTCAAGCATCGCTTCAGCGACCCCGACGCCGCGACCTCGATCGCGCTCCTGCCGTTCGTCAAGCTGCCGACCGCCCGCGACCCGATCGGCAATGGCCGCTGGGAAGGCGGGCTGCTGGTGCCAATGCAGGCGCCGCTCGCTGGGCCGCTATCGCTGACGCTGACCCCAGAAGCCGACTGGAACGCCAACGGCGATGGCAACGGCCACCATGCCCGCCTGTCGAGCGCCGCCTCGCTCGGGCTGACGCTCAGTCCGCGCTGGTCGGCCGCGCTCGATGGCCAGGTCGGGCGCGAGCGGGACGGCGGCGTCACTGCCTGGGATGCGACCGTCGGGCTGTCCGCCGCCTTCCTCGCCACGCCAACCTTGCAGCTCGACAGCGAGGTCGATGTCGGGCTCACTTCCGGAACTCCGGAGACGACGCTCAAGACCGGTGTTTCGGCCCGCTTCTAGCGCTTCTTGTCGTCGCCGATGAGGGCGTCGACCATGCCGATGATCTCGCGCAGTGCCTCGCCCGGGTCGCCCCAATCCTCGGGCAACGGGCTTTGCCGTTCGGGCCGCTCGACCGGGCGCGGCGCCGGGGCGCGGTAGGGCAAGGCCGGCCCGGCACGGTGGTCGATCGCCACCGCCGGCGCCATGAACGCGCGCCAGATCTGCGCCGGGATCGTGCCCCCGCTCATCGAGCCCAGCGACTTGTTGTCGTCGCGCCCGACCCACACCCCGACCACCAGGTCACCGGCGAAGCCGACGAAGATGGCGTCGCGATTGTCCTGCGTGGTGCCGGTCTTGCCGAAGGTCGGGATGGCGAGCGCGGCGCGGCGCCCGGTGCCCTGGTTGGCGGCGCTCCACAGGAGGTCGAGCATCGGCGACCAGTCGCGCCCGGGGTCGAGCGAACCGCCGCGTCCCAGCCAGTCGGCGAGGCCGCGCTCCTGCTCGAGCTTGGGCGGCAGGCCGATCGGGTGGACCGGATAGCGGCCGCCGGCGATGGCGGCATAGGCCGACGTCAGCTCGAGCAGGCTGACGCCCGAGGTACCGAGCGCCAGGCTGGGCGCGTTGGTCAGCGGCGAGGCGATGCCCAGTTCGCGCGCCGCACGGATGACGTTGGCCCGCCCGACTTGCTCCGACAGGCGGACGGTGGCGGCGTTGCTCGACCGGGCAAAGGCCTCGCGAAGGGTGATCGATCCGCGATAGACGCCGTCGCTGTTGCGCGGGGTCCAGCCGCCAATCGTCACCGGCCGGTCCTCGATCAGGCTGTCCGGCGTGTAGCCGGCGCGCAGCGCGGCGAGATAGACGAACAGCTTGAACGCCGACCCCGGCTGGCGGCGGGCCTGGGTGGCGCGGTTGAAGGGCGATGATTTGTAGCTGGTGCCGCCGACCATCGCCACGACTTCGCCATCGGGGCGCATCGCCACCAGCGCCGCCTGGGCGCCGCCGATCGGCGCGCTGCCGATGGCGCGGACGGCGAGCCGCTGCAAATCGGCATCGAGCGTCGTCGGCACCTTGACCTCGCCATAATCGGATTCGAACGCCGCCTGCGCGGTCGGCGCGACCCAGTCGGCGAAGTAGGTGCCGGTCGGAATCCTGCCGGCGGCCGGGATCGGCCGGGCCGAGACGGTGGCGCGGGCGCGGGCGACGCTGATGACCTTGGTGTCGGCCATCGCCTGCAGCACCAGCCGGCTGCGCTTCTGGGCGGCGGGCAGGTTGCGCGTCGGGGCGAGCCGCGACGGCGCCTGCACCACCCCGGCGAGCATCGCCGACTGGGCCAGAGTCAGCCGCTCCGGGTCGCGCCCGAAGTAATGGTGGGACGCGGCACGCAGGCCATAGACGCCGTCGCCGAAGTAGACGCTCGACAGATAGCGCGACAGGATCTCGTCCTTGGTCAGCCACGCTTCGAGCCAGAAGGCGATGATCACCTCCTGCGCCTTGCGCTTCAACGAGCGGTCGGAGCTCAAGAAGCTGGTCTTGGCGAGCTGCTGGGTCAGGGTCGAGCCGCCCTGGCGGACGCCGCCGGCGCGGATGTCGGCGACCAAGGCGCGGCCGATGGCGCGCGGGTCGATCCCCCAGTGCGATCGGAACCGCCGGTCCTCGATGGCGATGAACGCATTGGGGGTGAGCGGATCGAGCCGGGCGATCTCGACCGGCGCCTCCTTGATCGCGCCGCGGTGGGCGATCGGCCGTCCCTCGGCGCTCAACAACAGCATCGCAGGATCGTGGAGCGGCTCAAGCGCGCGGCTCAACGGCGCGGTGAACACCAGCCACAGCAAGGTGATAAGGATCAGCGCGCCAAGGCTCATGAACCCGATCCGCCACCAGCGGCGGCGCGGCGATGGCGGCGGCGCGGCGGCGACCTCGGCGGCCGGCGGCATCAGCGGCACGAACGGGTCGGGCAATTGCTCGACGTCGCGGCCGCCCCGCTGCCAGATACCCGGTTCGTCGGCCACGCGCGCCCTTTTCACCGCGACGGGAAAGCCCGCCCACTGCCTTAGTCCACTAAAACAGTCGGTGCGGAATATCCAGTGGTTGCTGAACCCCGGTTTAAGGCTACATCCTTGTCGCGATGAACCGGCTTTCGACCTTCACGGCGCTCGGCCCGGCAGTGGCGATCGCGCTGATCCTGCCGGCCTTGGGCGGGTGCCGCAAGACCGCCGAAGGGGCGACCAACGTGGTCGTCATCGGGGCGGCCCAGCCGGCCCTCGGCGACCCGCTCGGCGTCCCGGCCAACGAAGGCGAATCGGTGCTTCGCGCGGCGACCGCGCAAGGGCTGGTGCGGTTCGATGCGACCGGGCAGATCGAGCCCGGCCTGGCCGAGCGGTGGAACGTCAGCAACGACGGGCTGAGCTACATCTTTCGCCTTGGCAACGGCGCCTGGCCCGACGGACGCAAGATCATGGCCCGCGACATTGCCCGGCTGATCGAGCGTCAGCGCAAGGCCGTGCCCGACAATCCGACCCGCGATGCGCTGGGCGCGGTCGACGAAGCGGTGGCGATGACCGACCGGGTGATCGAGCTCCGGCTGCGTGTTCCGCGCGCCAATTTGCTGACCTTGCTCGCCCAGCCCGAATTCGCGTTGATCCGCGAGGGGCTTGGCACCGGGCCGTTCAAGGTGCGCGAACCCAAGGTCAAGCCGCCGCGCGGCGAGGCCCACCCGATCGAGCTTCGCCAGCAGCTGCCCGGCCTCGATGGCGAGGAAGGCGCGCGCGAGGACGTGACGATCGAAGCCATGCCCGCGGCGCAGGCCATCGCCGCCTTCCGCGACGAGCGCGCCGCGTTGGTACTCGGCGGGACGGTCGGCGACTTGCCGCTGGTCACCGGGGCCAAGCTGCCGCGCGAGTCGCTCAGGTTCGACCCGGTCGCCGGGCTGTTCGGGCTGGTCCCGGCGCGGGGCGACGGGCCCGCCGCCGATCCCGCCATCCGCCGGCTGCTGAGCGAGGCGCTCGACCGGCCGGCGCTGATCGCCTCGCTCGGCGTGCCCGGGCTCGATCCGCGCGCCACCCTGCTTCAGGACGGGCTGGCCGGGATCGGCACGCTGCCGCAGCCGGCGTGGCTCGGCCAGCCGATGGCGGCGCGGCGCGCGGCGTTGGTCGCCGAAGCCCGGCGCCTGCTGCCCCAGCCCAAAGCGACCGGCGCGACGGGCGCGACCGCGGCCGAGCCCCGCCATTTGCTCGTCAGCCTGCCCGCCGGGCCGGGCGGCGACATCATCCTGATGCGGCTTAACGCCGATTGGGGCGCGTTGGGGTTCGAGGTTGAGCGGGCCGCCCCCGGCGCGCGCGCCGACTTCGCCTGGATCGATGCGGTGGCGCCCTCGGACTCGCCGGCGTGGTTCCTCCGGCAGTTCCGCTGCGTCGTCAAACCGGTGTGCAATGCGCCGGCCGATGCCTTGCTGCAACAGGCGCGCGACGCGGCCATCGCCGCGCAACGCAACGCCTTGCTTGGCGAAGCGGCGCGGCTGATGGACGCCGACCAGTTGTTCATCGCCGTCGCCGCGCCGGTGCGCTGGTCGCTGGCGTCGCGCGCCGTTCCCGGATTTGTCGAGAACCGCTATGCCCGCCACGCGCTCGGCGGGCTGAAGGCGCGCGCCGGTGCAGGAGGAATGCAGTGAATCCGTTGAACAATATCCCGATGGGCGGCGATCCGCAGGCGGTCCGCCAGCGGGTCGAGGCGCTCGAGCTGCTGCTTGAGCGCGCCTTCACCATCCCCGGCACCAACCACAAGATCGGGCTCGACGTGTTGCTCGACTTCGTGCCGGTGGTCGGCGACCTCGCCGGCGCCGCGCTCGGCAGCTACATGGTGTGGGAAGCGAGCAACCTCGGCATGTCGAAGTGGGCGATGACGCGCATGGCCGGCAACGTCGGGGTCGACTTCCTGCTCGGCCTGATCCCGTGGGTCGGCGCGATCCCCGATTATTTCTTCAAGTCGAACAGCCGCAATTTGAAGATCATCAAGCGCCACCTCGATAAGCACCACCCTGAAACCGGCGTGATCGACGTGACTCCGGTGCGGTGAGCGGCAACCACGCGGAGGGGCGCGGCATGCGCCTCGCGCTCGTCGGGCTGTTCCTGTTGGCGCAGGCCGCGATGCGCCCGCCGGTGGCGCTGATCGGCTTTACCGCGGTGCCGAGCGATTTCATCTTCCTGGCGGTGGCGGGCTGGGCGGCGGCCGATGCGCTGCGGCACCGCGCGCTGCCCCAATGGGATCCGGCGATGGGCTGGATCGCGCTATATGGCGCGGCGCTGCTGCTGGCGACTTTGACCGCGACCGACTCCCCGAGGGCGATCGCCAAGCTGGCGACCCAGGCCTACCTCCTCGCCATCCCGCTGACCCTGGCGGCGTTGCTGCGCGGCGCCGACGATTTGCGGGTCGCGCTCAGGGCGTGGCTGGCGGGAAGCGCGCTGGTGATCGTGGTCGCGGTGGTCGGGCTGGCGGCGTTTGCGGTGGCGGCCGATGGCGCGCTTTACCGCGCACTCTCCTTCTACCACGGGTCGCTTCCGGCCGGCACCTATCCGCGGCTGTCGCTGAGCTTCCTCAACGGCAATATGGCGGCCAATTACCTGACCGTGTCGGCGATCCTCGCGATCCTCGCCGGCCACCTCGGCGCCATCACGCCGCGCCAGCGCAACCTGCTCATTGCCGGGTGCAGCCTGGCCGCCGTCACCACCATCTCGCCCGGGCTTGGCGGACTGGCCCTGGCGTTCGGCTTTTGGGGCTGGCTGGCGTGGCGCGGCGAGCGGCCGATGGCGGCGCGGCTGGCGCTCGGCGGGGGGATTGGCGCGGCAATCCTGGCCGTCGTGGCATCGGCGCTGACGCTCGTCCCCTATCCCGGGGCGGCGTTCGTCGCGGTGCTGCCCGGCGGATGGCCAATCGCCGCGTCGATCCGCTTCACCATCTGGAGCCAGGCGCTGGCCAATTTCATCGCCCACCCCTTGCTCGGGCGCGGGCTCGGCGCGGACTCGGTCGCGGTCAGCTTCGCCAGCCCGTCGGGCGTCGCGCAGGCGCTGAGCGACGCGCACAACGGCTTCCTCAACCTCGCCGTCCAATGCGGTATCGTCGGCCTTGCCGCGTTCGTCGCGCTGCTGGTCCACGTCACCCGCCACAGCCGCCGCAATGCCGCGACCTGGTGGCTCGGCTTCGCCTTCCTCAACGGCATCGCCTATCAGGGCCTGACCGGCAGTTTCGAGGATGCGCGGCACTTGTGGGCGGTGCTCGGCCTGTGGCTGGTCGCCCGCCGGCTCGATCGAACACCCGCAGCTTAGTCGCTCTCCTCACGCCGATCGACCGACCACAGATGGTCGCCTTCGATGACGTCGGCGTGGGGCCGGCCGGCCGCGTCGGTGCTCGGGCGATAGCGGAAGCGTTGGACGATGACCCGGCAGGTGGTGGCGTCGAGCTCGGCATTGCCGCTCGACCGGGTAACGGCGCAGTCGCTGACCCGGCCGCTGGCGGCGACGGTGAAGCGGAACTCGACCCGTCCACCGATCCCGGCCTTGAGCGCGGCCTTGGGGTAGTCGGAGGGGCGGATTTCGCCGGCGATCTGTTCAAGGTCGGTGCCGCCATCGCCGTCGCCGCTGCCGGTACCGGTACCGCCCGTGCCGCCGCCACTGCCGCTGCCGATCGCAGTGCCATGGCCGGTGGTGCCGCCGGGCGTCGGGGTCGGTGATTTGGCGACGATGGGCGCGACCGGCACAGGTTGGGGCCTGGCCGCCGGCCCGGTCGATCCGCCCGGCCGGTCATGCGCCGCGGGCGCCGCCGCGGCCTTGGCCCGGCGCGCCCGCTCGACCGGCGGCGGCGGTGGTGGGGGTGGCGGCAGGTCGATTTGGACCATGCGGGTGATGAGGTCGACCGGGTGCCGGACATCGACGTTCAGCCCGGCGAGCAAGGCCCAGCCGAGCGCAACGTGGATGAGCGCAACAGCTCCGATCGACAGCCAGCGGTCGGACCCCCGCGCCGATTCATATCCGCGCGGGGGTCCGGTCATGCCGAATGCTCGGGCGCCTGGCCTAGCGGCAGCGACGCTTGGCAGTGATCGTGCGGTCGACCGCACGGCCGGCAAGGGCCCCGCCGACGGCCCCGGCACCAATGCCGAGGATGCCATGGCCGATGACCTGGCTGCCGACGACCGCGCCGCCAACGCCACCGGCGATCAGGCCGGCATTGCCCGGCGAGTGGCGGCAGCTGCGATAGTTGCGGATCGTCCGGCCATGATAATGGTGGTGGGCATAATTGCGGACGTGGGCGCTGGCCGGGGCGGAAACCCCAACCGAGGCCGGGAGCATGACGGCGAAAGCGGTCATGGTGAACAATGATTTGCGCATGAAAAGTCCCTCGATGAATTTACGTTCCGCCACCATAACGTCCGTGCGCCTGAATGGCTGCAAAACACTTTCGTCGGTAACGACGAGGCGAGCCAGCGGCGGGAGGGAATGCGTCGGTCAGTCGCCGGAAATGCGTGGTTTCCCCACGTCGCCCTGCCCGACCGTCCGTCCGGCCATCTCCAGCATCCGCTCAAGCGGGACGCGCGCCTTGGCCATGACCTCGTCGCTAAGCTCGATCCGGGGCGTGAGGTCGCGCAGGGCGACGTAGAGCTTCTCGAGCGTGTTCAATGCCATGTACGGGCACATGTTGCAGTTGCAATTGCCGTCGCCGCCCGGGGCGCCGATGAACCGCTTGCCCGGCGCCGCTTTCTCCATCTGGTGGATGATGTGCGGTTCGGTCGCGACGATGATCGTTTGCGCCGGGCTCGACAGTGCGAAATCGAGAATCGCCTTGGTCGAGCCGACCAGGTCGGCATGATCGATGATGTGCGGCGGGCATTCGGGGTGGGCGGCCACCGGCGCATCGGGATATTGCGCCTTCAGCTTGAGCAATTCGGTCTCCGAAAAGGCCTGGTGGACGATGCAGATGCCGGGCCACAAGAGCATGTCGCGCCCGAACCGCCGATTGAGATAACCGCCAAGGTGACGATCGGGGCCGAAGACGATCTTCTGATCCTCGGGGATCTGGTCGATGATCGATTCCGCGGCGGACGAGGTGACGATGATGTCGCTGAGCGCTTTCACCTCTGCCGAGCAATTGATGTAGGTCAGCGCGATATGGTCGGGATGGGCCTCGCGGAAGGCCTTGAACTGGTCGGGCGGGCAACTGTCCTCAAGGCTGCAGCCGGCGTCCATGTCGGGCAGGATCACGATCTTCTCGGGCGACAGGATCTTCGCCGTCTCGGCCATGAAGCGGACGCCGCAGAACGCGATCACCTCGGCATCGGTCGCCGCCGCTTTGCGCGACAAATCGAGGCTGTCGCCAACAAAGTCCGCGAGGTCCTGAATTTCGGCCTTCTGGTAATAATGCGCCAGGATGACCGCGTTGCGCTCCCGCTTCAGCCGCTTGATCTCGGCGAGCAGGTCGACGCCCTTGAGGCTATTGGTAATCGCGGTCACGTCATTCTCCGTCAGTGGCGGTTGGTCGCCAGCACTTCGGCGATCGACGGGCTGACGTCCCATCGATCGCTGTCGCGATAGCCGTCCTCCGGGAAGCGGACAACGACCTTGACGTCGCCCAGCCCGGCGACGTCGAGCGGCGCCTCGAGCATGTCGGCGATCGCGCTGCGGGCGTTGTCCCGCGCCTTGGCCAGATGGTCGGGCCTGGCGGCCTCGGCCAGCGCCGCGCGGTTCGACAGGCCCGCGGCCCGGCGGCTGAGGTTGTCGGCGGCCTGCCGCGTGACGAACAGCCCGCTGGTCGCCAGCGTCTGCCGCCGCGCCTCATCGATATTGGGCGTGCCGATGGTCACCGCCGGCGCATCGACGACCAGCGTCCTGGTGCCCTTGTCCCAGCGATAGTTGCGCGTCGAAAGGGTGGACAGATCGACCGAATAATCGATCGAGTAAGGCAGCTTCACTTTTTGCGCCGAGCGCAGGATCGGCAAGGCGCCGGGATCGACCGACGTGACGTCAAACCAGCCGCTGACCTGTCCGACCTTGAGCGAGCTCTGCCGGGCGAAGGTCGACGAAATGACCTTCACCAGCCCGTTGACCTGCGCCATCTCCTCGATTTGCCGTCGCTGATCGCGCCGGTGCACCGCATAAATCGTCCCGAGCAAGGCGACGATCAGGAAGAACGTCAGCCACCCCAGTCGCAGCCGGGCGGGCGGGGCGGTGGCGGCGGTCAAGCGGTCGTCCATTCCTCGCCTACCTTAACGACTAGCCCGCGCCGCTCAAGATCGACCAGGTGCGCGGTGACCGACCCGCCCGCCGCCGGCACCAGCCGCGGGTCGAGCCCGGGATAGCAAGCGGCGACGATCGTCGGGACATCGCGGTCGCCGGCCGCCAGCCGCTTGAGGATCTGCCGCTCGCGCTGCAGCCGGTGGCCGACCATCCCGCGCACCAGTTGCGCCGGCCTGGTCACCGCCGGGCCGTGGGCGGGATAGTAAATGCGATCGGCCCGCTGACGCAGCTTGTCGAGGCTGCGCATATAATCGCCCATGTCGCCGTCGGGCGGCACGACGACGGTGGTCGACCAGCCCATGATGTGGTCGCCGGTGAACAACGCCCCCTCGCCCGCCCCGCCCTCGACCGCGAAGCACAGATGGTTTGAGGTGTGGCCGGGCGTCGCCACCGCCACCAGCCGGCGGCCGTCGACCGCAATCGCCTCGCCGTCGGACAAGATGCGGTCGGGCGCATAATCGCGGTCGAAGCTGACGTCGGCGCGGGGGCCGATGCTGTCGAGCACCAGTGGCGCGCAGCCGATGATCGGCGCGCCGGTCGCCGCTGCCAGCGGGCGACTGGCGGGCGAGTGGTCGCGGTGGGTGTGGGTGCAGGCGATCGCCGCAACTTTCCGCCCGTCGATCGCAGCGACCAAGGCCGCGACATGCTCGGGGATCGCCGGGCCGGGATCGATCACCACCACCTCCGCCTCCCCGACCAAATAGCTTTGCGTGCCGGTGAAAGTGAACGGCGACGGGTTGCCGGCGAGGATCCGGGCAATCCCGGGCTCGCACCGGTCGATCGAGGCGTAAGGGGCGTCCACTGCCGACGGCTGTGGCATGGCCGCCCGCTACCCGCCAAGAGCTTAGTTGGCGGGCTTGTTCGCGTCCGCCTCGAGCCGAGCTATTTCGGCCTTGAGCTGGGCGCTGACCTGGGCCCGGCTTTCCGCCGAAATCTCGCTCATGTCCTCGACCCGGTCGATCGCCTTGTGCAGCGTGGCGATCCACTGGGCGTCATTCTCGCCAGGCTTGGCGCACAGCGTGATCATGGTCACCCGCTTGGCGCTGCCTTCGCCGACGACGGCGTTGGTCTCGAATTTCTGGGCGCCGCACTGCGCCATCAGCGCCTTCGCCTCGGGCGTGGCCAGCGCGGGCGGAGTTGCGGCCTGGGCCGCGCCGGTCAGGCCAAAGGCGGCGATCATCAAGGCAGGAACGCGCATCTTGCTCTCCGTCGGTCGGGTGTGGGCTTACGGACAGCGCCCGCCGCCTGAACCCCGGTTTAACGGCCCGTCAGGCGTCGACCAACGGCGTCCCGGCTTCGACCGGCGAAGCGGCGCCACGGTGAGCAGCGGCGGCGAGGGCGCGAGTGTAGACCGTGTCGAACAGCTGGGTCATGCTCTCCGCCCAGCTGAAGCGCTCGGCGTGGACCCGCGCGCGCTCGCCCATCGCCTGGTGGTCGCCCGCCCACACGGCTGCGATATTGGCCGCCATCGCGTCGGCATCCTCGATCGGCCCCGTCCGGCCGAGCGTGCTCGGCACCCGGTCGAGCATCGCGCCGGCGGCGATCCCGACGACCGGCAGACCCGACGCCTGCGCTTCGATGATCGAGATGCCGAACGTCTCATCGGCCATGCCCGAAACATAGACGTCGGCGCTGGCCAGCCAGCGGGCCAGTTCCGACCGGTCCCCGATATAGCCCGGGGCATGCAGCCTGCGCCCCGCCGCCAGCGCGATCAGCGGCTCGCGAAGCGGGCCGTCGCCAAGCAGGACGAGGGTCGCGTTCATCGCCTCGGGCAGGCTGAGAAAGGCCTTCACCACCGTCTGGGGCCGCTTCTCGACATCCAGCCGCCCGGCATAGATCAATAGGGGATCGCCCTCGTCGACGCCGAGATGCGCGCGCAGGCCGGGGTCGCGCTTGGCCGGGCTGAACTCGCCCAGTTCGACGCCCAGCGGGATGACGTCGATCGGCGCCACACCGAGCGAGCGTAGGCGTGCCGCGCCGCCATGCTCGCTGAGCGCATAGACCGCGTCGAACCGGTCGTAGAGGCGCGCGCAATAATCGTAGCACAGCCGCGCCGCCCACTCGCCGACGGCGGCGCCCAGGAAGCGCGTTGCCGGGCGGCGGACATAGACGGTCGGGAAATCGGTCATGTACGCCGCAACGGTAGCCGTGGCCGGAAACTCGCGGGCATGGGCCAGCGCCGCCCACGGCAGATTATAGGCGTCCTGGCATTCGATCAGGTTGGGCCGATAGCGGCGCAGCGCCGCCCGCACCGCCCGGTTGCGCAGCAGCAAGCGGTAATTGGGGCTGCCCGGCACGCGCGGCGAGGCGATTTCGACGGTGATCGCCCGCCCGCCCTCCTCGACACTGGTGCGGTCGTGCGGCCCCGGCACGATCAGCAGGTGCGACGCGCTCGTCTTGTCGAGGATGTGGCGGCGCTTGTGCCGCAAATAGGTGCCGACCCCGCCGCCGACCGCCGACCAGCTTTGGGTGACGTCGGCATACAACGGCCGCGGCGATGTGCCGTCGAAGGGGTCATGGCGTGCCATCGCCGCGGCTCAGCCCGCGACGTTCAAAAGCGTTGGCCCTGAGCTTGACCCGAAACTGTCGGGTAATTTTACAAGCCACCGCTGACCATCGAATTGGCTATTGCTTGTTTTCACGAGTTTTCCGCCGAAAAGTTCAATTGGCACGCGGATTGCAGTATTGATTGCGTCCACTTGGTTCCACAACCAAATCAAAAGGGCGGTGCAGCGGTTTCTGGTCCCCTGCGCCGCCCTTTTTTGATGCGTCATCGCCAGGGTCGCGATCAGGCCGCGGTGGCGCCGACGAGTTGCTTCAATTCGCCGCTTTCGAACATTTCCATCATGATGTCCGATCCGCCGACGAATTCGCCCTTCACGTAGAGCTGTGGAATGGTCGGCCAGTCCGAATAATCCTTGATCCCGCCGCGGATGTCCTGGTCGGCGAGGACGTCGACCGTCTCGTAGGGCACGGCAAGGTGGTCGAGGATGGCGATCGCCCGGCTCGAGAAGCCGCACTGCGGGAACAACGGGCTGCCCTTCATGAACAGCACAACGTCATTGTTATGGACCAACGTATCGATCCGCTGCTTGGCGTCGCTCATTGATGATCTCCCGAGGGCACGGCGGTTTCGAGTTGAAGCGCATGGAGTTCGCCGCCCATGCGCCCGCCAAGCGCCTTGTAGACGAGCTGGTGCTGGCGAACCCGGCTCATCCCGGCAAAGGTTTCGGCGACGACCCGCGCGGCATAATGGTCACCGTCCCCGGCGAGGTCGCGGATTTCGACCACCGCGCCGGGGATCGCCGCGACGATAAGCGCCTCAATGTCGGCCGCGGCCATTGCCATCAATTGGTCGATTCGATCATCTGCCGCCGCGCTTCGACCTGCTTGTGATCGAGCGCCTCGCGGATCTTGCCTTCTTCGATGTCGACGCCGGCCGCGGTCAGGTCGCCGAGCAGCTTGCGCACCACGTCCTCATCGCCGGCTTCCTCGAAGTCGGCCCGGATGACGTCCTTGGCATAGCTTTCGCCCTCGACCTCGGTCAGGCCCATCAGCCGCGCCGCCCATTCGCCAAGCAGGCGGTTGCGGCGCGCGGTGACGCGGAACTGCATTTCCTCATCGCGCGCGAACTTGGCCTCGAACGCGCGCTCGCGGTCATCGAATTGAGTCATTGATCGTCCTCATCTGCTGTCGGACGCCAGATAGGCGGTGAGGCTTGCCCCGTCCAGCGCTCCTGACGCGGCGCCGACACCGCGCCCGTACCGTCAGTCCTGATGAATGATCTTGCCCGCGGAATCCCGTTTGTAGTCGGCGAGGCACCGGGCGCCGGCCGGTGGTACAGACGCGCTGCATAGTCTTTTGATCATCATCGCCACCGGATGGTTTGGCCCGCAGAACCGCGCCGCGGAGGCGATACTGTACGGCGTGTCGCCCCAGGCATTGTGGTCAGTGTAGTGCGCGCCGCCATCGATCAGGGTGCGGGCGAGGAGCAACATCCTGCGCTGTTCGTGCCCGGGATCCCATTCGCAATTTTCCACGAGGACGCTCAACGCATTGTTGCGGTCGTTATCGAGGGGCAGATTGGGATCCCAACCGGCAGCCAGCATCTTCTCGATCGCGTCCTGATCCATTTTCCGCAGCGCGATGCGGACGTCGCGCTGGGAAAAGGATCGAGCCGCGCCTGTCGTCGAACCCTGCTGCGGCAGGCTGATCCCCCAGGCGATCGCCGCCGAGGCGATGATCAAGGCGCCGGTGATGGGCAATATCCGTGACAGTCTCGACGCCCTGGGCCGCCGGTCGGTCGCCCTTCGCCCTTGACCGGGGTGAGTGTTCCCGATCGCCGCCGGCGGGAACGCCGAGGTGGCTGCGGTAGCCTCGGGGAGGTCCTCGATCATGACCGGCACGGCAAGCCGATAACCGATGCGCGGCACGGTCTCGATAATCGGCCGATCGAGACGGTCGTCATGAAGGGCGCGCCTGAGCTTGCCAACAGCGGTCGGGAGCGATGCTTCGACCACCTCAAGGTCGGGCCAGATGCTGTCCATCAGCTGGTCCTTGGACACCAGGTTTCCGGCGTTGAGCAGCAGCTCGCGAAGCAATTCGAGCGGCTTTGCTTCAACCGAAGCGCGGTGGCCATCGACCGTCAGCGTCCAATTGGCCTCGTCGAAGACGCACCCGGCGAACGACCAGCGCCGCCGCCGTCGGCTCGCCACGCCACTCAGCCTTACCTCGGCCATCCCACGCCCTTCAGAAATCCTTCAGAACACCTTTATGACAACCAGAATTAACTTGGCGCAAGTCCTGTTTCGACTCGGATGTCCCTCGGGGGGGGGATCGTCGGGGCGGCGCGCGCTACTGCGTTGAGGCGCGTTTCGCGAGGTAATCGTGATCAGCTGGGCGTTCACTCCCAGGTGACGGGGTGGGGGATTCGGCATGACACTTCTTACGGGCACCAGCGGCAATGACACGCTGACGGGCACACTTGGCGACGACATCATCGACGCGCAGGCCGGCAACGACCTCATCAACGCCAGCCAGGGCACCGATAGCGTCGATGGCGGGCTCGGCACCGACCGGCTGACGTTCACCCTCGCCAATAGCAGCCTGTTCGACGCGGCGATTGCGGCGCGCGCCTACACCATCGGTGCAAATAGCGTGAGCGACACCAGCGGGCTTCTCAACACGACCTACACCGGGGTCGAGAACATCACCTTCACGACCGTCGGCGCGGGCGATTTCAACGACGTGATCGACGCCAGCGGGTTCAACGGCAACTCGCTGACGATCGCGCTCGGCAACGGCGACGCCAACGTCACTGGCAGCGCCAAGACGGATAACATCACTACCGGGCGGGGTGACAATGTCATCAGCACGGGCGGCGGCAACGATACGATTTTCGCCAGTGAGGGCCACGACATCGTGAATGGCGGCAGCGGTCTCAATGACCGGCTGTTCGTCAACGCCGGCAATGCCAGCCTGTTCGTGGCGGCCACCGGCTCGCGCACCTACACCATCACCAGCGGCGGCATCACGGACTCCTCGGGAACCGTTGACACCAGCATCACCAACGTCGAGGTCGTTTTCCTTTCGACCACTGGCACCGGCGATTTTGGCGACGTCATCGACTCCAGCGGGTGGACATCTACCAACACGTCGAACCCATACACGCTGTCCATCACCGCCGGCAATGGCGACGACACGATCATCGGCGGCGGCGGGAGCGAGCTTGTCGTGACTGGCCTTGGGGTCGATGTGGTCGACACAGGTGGCGGGCTTGACATCGTCCGGGTCAGCGATCGCGCCGGCGTCACCTTGACGACGATCAGCGGGAACGACTCCTCGGCGCTGGTTTATCAGGATGGCGTGCTGACCACGACGATCGCCAATGCCGAAGAAATCACGATCGGTTCGGTCACGAACAGCCAGCTCAATGACGGGCTGACCCACACAGTCGACGCGACCGGCTACTCCGGAACCGGGCTAATCTCCTTCCGCGATCATAATGGGATCGACATCTTCATCGGTTCGGCCGGGCGGGACTTCTTCACCAATACCACTGGCAACACCATCGGCAGCGATGTCTATCGAGGCAACGGCGGCGCCGACATCTACGATTATACCTTTGCGGTTGAAGGAATGAACGACGACGTCATCGAGGACTTCGATCGCGATGACATTATCGATTTCCAATACAATTCAACCCAAGTCGGCTCGGCGATGACATGCAACCAATGGCTTGGGGCAGGCGCTTTCACCGGCGTTGTCGGCCAGTATCGCTATGAAGCAAGCGGCGGCCAAACCGTAATTCAGCTCGACAGCAATGGTGACGGCATAGCCGATCACACGCTACACATCGCCAATGGCCAGTTCGCGCTGGGCGAGACCACGCCCGGATCGAACCAGATCAAGATCATCGGCGCCAGCGGGACAAGCGGCGTAGACACGCTCAGTGGCACGCTCGGCAATGACAATATCTATGCCCAGGCCGGCAACGACATCATCAACGCTAGCCAAGGCGCCGACAGCGTCGACGGCGGCACCGGCACGGACCGGCTGACGTTCACGCTGGCAAATGCCGGCATGTTCGCGGCGGCAGGCGGGGCGCGCACTTACACCATCGGCGCCAGCACCGTTACCGACGCAAGCGGACTGCTCAACACGACCTATGCCGGCGTCGAGAACATCACCTTCTCGACCGTCGGCGCGGGCAATTACGCCGATTCGATCAATGCCAGCGGGTTCAACGGAACGGCGCTGACGGTGTTGCTCGGCAACGGCAACGCCAACGTCATCGGCAGCGCCAAGAATGACACCATCACCGGCGGCCGCGGCGACAATGCTATCAGCACGGGCGCCGGCAACGACAACATCATTGCCAGCCAGGGTCACGACACGGTCGACGGCGGGGCTGCCAACGATCGTTTGACGATGAATATGGGCAACGCCGCCCTGTTCGACGCGCCCACCGGCGCCCGCACCTACACCATCACCAACACCCACGCCGGCGACAGCAGCGGCGTCCTCAACACCGACATGACGAGCATCGAGCGGCTCACGATCGACACGCGCGGCACGGGGAATTTCAACGACACCATCGACGTCAGCGGGTTCACGACCGCGGCCACGGTGCCGATCAGCATCTTCACCGGCAATGGCGATAACCATATCGTCGGCAGCAATCAGGACGACTACATCTTTGCGGGAACCGGCAGCAACTGGGCCGATGCCGGCGCCGGCATCGACGAGGTTCGCGTGTCGTTCGACAATTCGGCGCCGGGAGTGCTGACGGTCACCGGATCCGGCGGCGCGATCCAGGTCAGCTGGGCCGGAACAACGGTCAGCACCATCTACAACGCCGAAACCGTTGTTTTCGCCACGACCAACTTCAGCAGCGGCTCGACCATCGACGCGTCCGGGGTCACCGGCTTTTCCGGCACGCTGGGATTCTATTACGACAATAATGCCGCCGACATCTTCATTGGCCACAATGGCGCGGACTTTTTCGCCAATAACTACACCGGCACCGCGGCGGGAGACACCTACACCGGCAACGGCGGCGCCGATATCTTCGACTACACCTATGCCGTCGCGGGCATGGACGGAGACCGAATCACCGATTTCGATACCGACGACGTCATCGACCTGAGCTTCAACACCGCAAGCCAGAACGGCGGCGGCTTCCTCGCCAACCAGTTCATCGGCAACGCCGCCTTCAGCAACGTCGCCGGCCAGTATCGCTACGACACCGTCGGCGGGCAGACCCTGGTCCAGGCGGACACCAATGGCGACGGCATCGCCGACAAGACGCTGACCATCATGAACGGCGCTTTCGGCCTGGTCGAAACCGCGCCGGGGTCGAACATGCTGGTGCGCGCGAATCTGCTGATCGACACCGGGAATGCAGGGTTCCTTGCCGGCACCATTGGCAATGACGTCATCCGCATGCTCGACGGCAACGACTTTACCGCCGCGACGCAGGGGAACGACTTCGTCGACGGCGGGTCGGGCACCGATCAGCTCAACGCCATTATGGCCAACGCTGGCCGCTTCACCGCGCCCACCGGCTCGCGCACCTACACGATCAACGCCAATTACCTGACCGACAGCAGCGGCATGCTCCACACGAGCTTCACCGGCGTCGAGCGGATTTTCCTCAACACCTCGGGCACGGGCGATTTCGGCGACACCATCAACGCCGCCGGCAGCAGCGCGGCACTGTCGGTCCGCGCCGGCAGCGGCAATGACACGATCATCGGCAGCGCCGGCAATGACGAGATCAACACGGGCCTCGGCATCAACACGGTCGACGCCGGCGGCGGTTTCGACTTCGTCATTGCGACCTCCGCCAACAGCAGCGGCGCCACGATCTATGCCGGCGGCAGCGGCGGGACGATCACCACGACCATCGGCGGGGTCGTCACCAACACCATCGTAAACGCCGAACAGGTCGGCCTCGTCGGCGCCGACGTCAATGCCGCAGTGACCACGATCGACGCTTCGGCGGTGACCGGCTTTGCCGGCTCCCTCATCTTCTACGACAACAACGGCAGCAACATCGACATCGGCAGCCACGGCGCCGACGTCTTCGCCAACGTCCACGGCTCGGAAGCCGGCAACGACGTCTACACGGGCAACGGCGGCGCCGACGTGTTCGACTACACTTATGCCATCGGCGCGATGGACCGCGACACCATCACCGATTTCGATACCGACGACGTCATCGACCTGCGCTTCAACAGCGCAAGCGAGAACGCCGGCGGCCTGCTCGCCGACAAGTTCATCGGCAACGCCGCCTTCTCCAACGTCGCCGGCCAGTATCGTTATTTCGCCAGCGGCGGCCAGACCTTCGTCCAGGTCGACACCAACGGCGACAGTGTCGCCGACGAAACGCTGACCATCGCCAACGGCCAGTTCGCGCTGGGCGAGACCGCGCCCGGCTCCAACATCCTCCATATCATTGGCGCCAGCGGCACGGCTGGCAACGACAACCCGTTGCGCGGCACCCTGGGTAACGATTCGATCTACGCCCAAGCCGGTGACGACCGCATTATCGGCAGCCAGGGGACGGACTTCATCGACGGCGGGGCCGGCGATGCCGATCGCTTGGTCATGAACACCTTCAACTCCAGCCTGTTTACTCTCGCCACCGGCGCGCGCACCTACACCATCGGCGCCAATTCGGTGACCGACAGCAGCGGCACGATCAACACCAGTTTCACCGGGGTCGAGCGGATTTCGCTCTCAACCCTCGGCAACGGCAATTTCAACGACACCATCGACGCCAGTGGCTTCGTCTCGACGAATGCCGCACCGCTCGACATCATCCTTGGCAATGGCAACAATGTGGTCACCGGCAGCGGCGGCGGCGACCGCATCTGGTCGGGCTTTGGCGCTAACACCATCAATGGCGGCGCCGGCTTCGACCGTGGCTACTCGCTCGTCGACACCAGCAGCGCGGCCACGGTGACGATCACCGCCAGCGGCAACAGCGTGGTCACGACCGTCAACGGCATCAGCAGCACGTTTACCAGCATCGAGGAATTGCAGGTCTATGGCGTCGGCGCCGCGACCTTGACGCTCGACGCGTCGGGCTTCACCGCCGTCCCCGGCACGGCGCTCATCCTCGCCGGCCACAACGGCAGTGACATCATGATCGGCTCGGCGGGGAACGACTTCTTCGCCAACACTACCGGCCAGGTCCTCGGCAACGACGTCTACACCGGCCATGGCGGCGCCGACATTTATGACTACACCTGGGCCGCCGACAGCATGAATGGCGACACGATCACCGACTTCGATATCGACGATGTCATCGATTTCCGCTTCAACGCCCTTAACCCCGGCGGCAGCCCGGTACGGGCCGATCACTTCATCGGAGCGGCTGCGTTCAGCGGCGTCGAGGGCGAATATCGCTACGAGATCAGCGGCACCCAGACGATTGTCCAGGTCGACAGCGATGGCAATGGCGTTGCCGACCAGACGCTGACCATCAGCAACGGCGCGTTCATGCTCGCCGAAACCTTTGCCGGCTCGAACATCCTCACGCTCGCGCACACCATCGATCCGGTCACGGGGCTAGTTATCGACGGCTATGTCGAAGGCGCGACTCTGTTCGTCGACACCAACGGGAACATGCTGCTCGACCCCGGCGAGGCCTCCACGATCACCGGCCCGGGCGGCACCTTCTCCCTCAACGTCAACTTTGGCGGCACGATCGTCGCCATCGGCGGGACCAACGCCGACACCCACCTCGCCAACACGATGACGCTGGCCGCGCCGGGCGGCTCCGGCGTGGTCAACCCGCTGACCACGCTGGTCCAAGCGGTCGTCAAGCAGGGTGCGACGCTGGCCGCGGCCGAGGCTCAGGTCATCGCCGCCCTCGGCCTCGCCGTGGGGCTCGACCTGCTCCACACCGATCTGCTTGCCCAAGGCAACAACCCCGACGCGCTGGCCGCGCAGAAAGCGGCGGCGATGATCGTCAACCTCGTCGCCTCGGCCGAAGGAGCGAGCGGCTCGACCGGGGCCACCGAAGGCGCGCTGATCAACGCCCTCGCCACGCTGGTCACGGGCACCGGAGCCGGCTCGACCATCGACCTGACCAAGGCCGCGACCCTTGCCCCGCTGCTGACGGAAGCACTGCCGGGGTCGACCAACGTCGCGGCGATCGCCGACGCGGCTGCGGTCGAAAGCCAGGTCATTGCGGCGGCCGACTCGATCGCCGAAGTCAGCGCCGCCCAGATCAACGTCAACAGCATCGACTATTCGATCGACAATGTGTTCACCGGCGACGCATCCGACAACGACATGTTCGGCGGTGGCGGCAACGACACGTTGTCGGGGCTTGGCGGCAACGACAAGCTCGACGGCGGAACCGGCAACGACCTGCTCGACGGCGGCGCGGGCAATGACACGCTCATCGGCGGGACCGGCAACGACCTCCTCGACGGTGGCGCAGGCAACGATACGATGACCGGCGGCGCGGGCAATGACATCTACATCGTCGACTCGGCCGGCGACACCGTCACCGAACTGGCCCCCGACGGCTATGACACGGTTCGCTCTGGCGTGGATTGGACGCTCGGCGCGAACTTCGAACGGCTCGAATTGACCGGGTCGGCAATCACCGGCACCGGCAACACGCTCGGCAATGCGCTGGTCGGGAACGGCGGGGCGAACATCCTCGACGGCCTCGGTGGCGATGACACGCTCGATGGCGGCGGGGGCAACGACACGCTCTATGGCGGCATCGGCAACGACGCCCTCTCTGGCGGCGCCGGCAATGATTTGCTCGATGGCGGTACCGGCAGCGATCAGCTTTCGGGCGGGGCGGGCAACGACACCTACATTATCGACGCCGCCGGTGACGTCGTGTTCGAAATCCCAGGCGAAGGCTACGACCTGGTCCGCTCGTCGATCAGCTACACGCTGGCCGACAATGTCGACCGGCTCGAACTGACCGGCTCGGCGCTCGACGGCACCGGCAACGCGCTCGCCAACTTCCTGATCGGCAATGGCCTGTCCAACCACCTCGATGGCGGAGCGGGCAATGACTCGCTGTTCGGCAATGCCGGCGTCGATTATCTGCGCGGCGGCGAGGGCAATGACATCCTCTACGGCGGCAACGGCCTTGATTATTTGACCGGCGGAACCGGCAACGACATCTTCGTCGCCGAGCTCGGTACGCCAATCGTGACCAAGGTCGGGACCTTGTCGATCGACGTCATTCTCGACTTCGGCTCGGGCGACAGGATCGACCTGACGGGGATCGACGCGATGAGCAATGTCGCCGGGACCCAACACTTCAACTGGGTCGGGCCCAACGCCAACAAGAGCGCCGGCGACCTCAGCTTCAAGGTCTACGACAGCGTCCAGGGCGCCGAAAAGGCGCTCGGCGTCGACCTCGACGGGGTGGCGGGAGCGAGCCCCTTCACCGGCCCGGTAACGATGGTCTACGGCAACCACGACGGCGGCGCGCCGGACTTCGCCTTCGCTCTGTTCGGGGTCAGCGGGATCGACCAGACCGCCTTCATCAACGGCTAGGCGCGTTGCCTAGTCGAGCGTGACGACAACCTTGCCGATGACCGAGCGGGCGGCCAGCGCCGCGATCGCCTCGCCGCCCCGCTCCAGCGGGTAGGTCGCGCTGACCCGCGGGCCGATCTTGCCTTCGTCCCACAGCTTGAACAACGTCTCGACGTGGGCCGCATTGGCCTTGGGATCGCGCGCTGCGAACGCGCCCCAAAACACCCCGCACACGTCGCAGCTCTTGAGCAGGGTGAGGTTGAGCGGCAGCTTGGGGATGCCCGCCGGGAAGCCAACCACTAGGTAGCGCCCCTCCCAGGCGATCGCGCGCAGTGCCGGCTCGGCATAGTCGCCGCCGACTGGATCGTAGATCACGTCCGCGCCCTTGGGGCCGACGGCGGCCTTGAACAGCTCCGACAGCGCTTTCTGCCCGTCGCGATCGAACGGCCCCCGCGGATAGACGATGGTGTCATCCGCGCCGGCCTCACGCGCCGCCTGCGCCTTGTCCTCCGAAGACACCGCGGCGATGACCCGCGCGCCCCTCGCCTTGCCCAGCTCGACCGCGGCCAGCCCGACCCCGCCCGCCGCGCCGAGCACCAGCAATGTCTCGCCGGCTGCAAGCCTGCCGCGGTCGTACAGGGCGTGGATCGAGGTGGCGTAGGTAAGCAACAGCGCGGCGCCGTCGGTAAAGTTGCGGTTGGCGGGCAGGCGGAACACGCTCCTCGCCGGGACGACGATCTTCTCCGCCAGCCCGCCAAACCCGGGCACCGCGATCAGCCGGTCGCCGACCGCCCAGCCCTCGACGCCGTCGCCAACCGCCTCGACCTCGCCCGCAATCTCCCCGCCCGGCGCGAACGGGCGCGGCGGGCGCATCTGATATTTGTCCTCGATGATCAGCACGTCGGGAAAGTTGATCGCCGCCGCCCGCACCCGGACGAGCAATTCGCCCGGTCCGGCAACCGGATCGGGCAGGTCGCTGACCCGCAGCGTCTCGGGTCCGCCCGGGGCAAGGGATAAAAGCGCGCGCACGGCTACTCCGCCGCCTTGGGAAACGCCGGCAGCTTGGCGACGTCGGCGGGTTCGTGCTGGATGATCACCTTGGCCTTCCAGTTCTTGGCCAGCCGCTCGAACCGGTCCATCGACGCCAATGTATCCGCCCGGCTGGTGTTGAACGGCGGCACCCCGCGCACCGCGCGCGCCTCGGTCGCGTGGTAGAGGTCGCCGGTCATCAGCACGTTGCCGCTGTCCAGCCGGACAAGCAGCGCCATATGGTCGGGGGTGTGGCCGGGCATGTTCAAGGCCACCACCCGCCCGTCGCCGAACACATCGACGTCGCCGCCATGCATCAGCTGGACCTTGGCGCCGGCCCCGCGCCACGGGCCGAACGGGTCGTCCTTGCCCGCCGTCAGCTCGAAATCCGCCTTGCCGATGATCAGTTTGGCGCCGGGGAAGTCCTTGGCCTGGCCAATATGGTCGCCGTGCATGTGGCTGATGCCGACGATCGTGATGGCGCTCGGCTTCAGCCCAAGCACCGCCAATTGCTCGGGGATCGTGGTCGACAGCCGGGCGACGAGCGCGCCCATGTCGTTCGGCTTGCCCTTCAGCGCGGCCGGAAAGCCGGTGTCCCACAGCATGTAATGGTTCATGTGGCGAATGAGGTAGCAACTGTCGGTGACCGTCCGCGGCCCAGGCTTATAGTCGCTGGTGTCGGAGAAAAAGGCGTTGAAGTCCTTGATCAGTGCGGTTCCGCAATCGAGCCGGTAGAGGCTGACCGTGGGTCGGGTTTCGACTGTCGCCGGCGCGGCCCCCGCCAACAGCAGGGCGAGCGCGGCGAATGCGGACTTTACCATGACCATCTCTCCTTTAGCGGTCGCGGGCGCGCTGGTCGGCGACGACCTCGGCCGCTGTCATGCCATCGAATGTGGTGCGCGCAAGGGCTTGCGTGTCCCGCTCGCCGAACCGCCGGCCGCCGACACCGTGAATGGCGCGGTCGAAGATCAGCTGATCGGCATTGCCAAGGTCGCCCCGCGCCATGCTGACGGTCGAGGCGAAGGCGGCGGGAGACGACCCGTCGATGACCGTTGCGGGCTGGTTCGAGCATCCGGCCGCTAGCAGCGTCAGCGCCGCGGCCAAGGCCCGCGTCACGCGGCCAGCGCGACCGGCGTTTCGTCGCTGTCTTGCCATACCCCGCGGCGGCCGACGAACGGGTTGAGGAACAACGCCGGCAGCTTGACCAGCAGCAGGGTGCGGTGGACGATGGCGTCGGCCAGCCGCTCGCGCCACGTCGGCTCGCCGCCGGCATTGCGCTTGAGCCACGCCTCGTACGGCGCCCAATGGCTCGGTTCGTCGATTTCGATCACCTTGAAGATCTTGTGCAGCCGGGTGTCGCCGTGGATGATCGCCGATTGCAGCAGGATGTCGACCTGGCGCATGCCGCGCTGCTCGGTCAGCATGATGATCCGGCACAATTTGGCGAACAGCACCGGATCCGCGGTCACCGCATTCTGATCGAGGTCGTCGACGTGGCAGCCGAACGTCAGCCGCACCAGCCGGTCGATATGGCCGCAGGTCTTGTCGACCTCCAGCGGCATTCGCCCGCGTTTCTCGAACCAGCGGCGGAACAGCATGTAATGCTTGCGCTCATCGGCGCGGTGCTTCTCGAGCTCGGCGATAAACGCCCGCTCGCCCGGCCAGCGGGTCCGCACCGCCGCCAGCACCCGGTCGATCGACGAATAACCGCGATGCTCGTTGTAAATGTAGATCGAACCAAGGACATCGAGGTAGCGGTTACGCAGCAGGTCGAACATTTCAGTCCTCAAGGGTTACGCCGGGACAACGAGTTTCAAGAGACAACGGTTCCTTCGTAATGCGCGCTAGTCTTGGCCGCGACCTCCTCGGCGGTCACGCCGGGGGCGGTCTCGACCAGCCGGAACGGGCTCGAATGGTCGGGCCGCTCGAACACCGCCAGGTCGGTGATGATCATGTCGACCACGTTGCGCCCGGTCAGGGGCAAGGTGCACTCGGGGATGAACTTGGGGCTGCCGTCCTTGGCCTGATGCTCCATCACGACAATGATCCTCTTGACCCCGGCGACCAGGTCCATCGCCCCGCCCATGCCCTTGATCATCTTGCCCGGGATCATCCAGTTGGCGATGTCGCCGCCTTCCGAAACCTCCATCGCGCCAAGCACCGTCAAATCGATATGCCCGCCACGGATCATCGCGAAGCTGTCGGCCGACGAAAAGTATGACGAAGAGGGCAATTCGCTGATGGTCTGCTTGCCGGCATTGATGAGGTCGGCGTCGACCTCGTCGGGGTAAGGAAACGGCCCGATCCCGAGCATGCCGTTTTCCGACTGCAGGGTGACCGTCATCCCGTCCGGGATATTGTTCGCCACCAGCGTCGGGATGCCAATGCCAAGATTGACGTAATATCCGTCCTTCAATTCGCGCGCCGCCCGCGCCGCCATCTGGTTGCGGTCCCACGCCATCGCTCTACCTAGCCTGAATCATGTCGGTCGGCAGCGGGAATTGGGAGGTTTCCTCCTGCCACAGGATGGAGGCAACCAGCCACCGGCCGCCGACCCGCACCAGTTGAAAGCTGTTGATCCCCCGCTCGTGGAAGCTGCCGCTCGCCGTCCGCCCGTCATAGGACGACCACACCGTGGCGAGATCGCCATAGACCTCGACCCGCCGGCCGAGTTCGTGCTCCGTGAAGCCTTCCTTTTCGAGGATCGGGCCGCTCTGACGGATGTAATCGTCGAGGCTGCCGCCGCGCACACCGCGCGGGCCGATCACCCGCAGCGTCGCCTTGGGCTCGAACAACGAGCGCATGTGCGCGAAGTCGCGCTTCTGGCCGGGCGGGCCGGAGATGACCGCATAGACGTCGCGGATGGTCGCATCGATCGCGGCGAGGTCGGCGGGGCTCGCGGCCGGGCGCAGCGGCACGATGACCGTGGGCGCACAGCCGGCCAGCAAGGCGGCGAGAACAATCCCGGTCGTAATTCTCATGCGCTCTCCCTTTCGCGCGTCGTCACGAATTCGATCTTCTTGTCGTACGGGCTGCCGTTGATCAGGCGCTTCACATAGATGCTCGGCAAATGGACGCAGTTGGGGACCATCTTGCCGACCGCGACGATCTCCTCGACCTCGGCCACGCAGACCTTGCCGCAGGTCGCGGCGGGCGCGTTGAAGTTGCGCGCGGTCTTGCGGAACATGAGGTTCCCGTCCTCGTCCGCCTTCCATCCCTTGATGATGGAAAGGTCGGCGCGGATGCCGCGCTCGAGGATATAGTCCTCACCGTCGAACGATTTGACCTCCTTGCCCTCGGCGACCTGGGTGCCGACGCCGGTCTTGGTGTAGAAACCGGGAATGCCCGCGCCGCCCGCACGCATGCGCTCGGCGAGCGTCCCTTGCGGGCAGAATTCGACCTCGAGCTCGCCCGCCAGATACTGCCGCTCGAACTCCTTGTTCTCGCCGACGTAGGACGAGATCATCTTCCTGACCTGGCGCGTGCGCAGCAGCTTGCCGAGTCCCTCATTGTCGATCCCGGCATTGTTGCTGGCGATGGTCAAATCCTTAACCCCGCTGGCGACGATCGCGTCGATCAACCGCTCCGGGATGCCGCACAGCCCGAACCCGCCGGCGGCGATGGTCATGCCGTCGAACAGCAAGCCGTCGAGGGCGGCGGCGGCGTCGGGGTAGATTTTCTTGGCCATGGCGGAGTCCTTAGGCAGCCGCCTTGGCGCGGGCAAGACGCTCAGGGCCGGATGAGCACGCCGGCGCGCGGATCGGCGGTGCCCGCGACGGCATTGCGATAGGCGGCGAGCGCGGCGTCGGGGCCGTCGCTGGCCTCGATTCGGAACAGCTTGCGCGCATCGCCGAGGAAGTGCGTCATCGCCGCGCCGATACGGTCGCGAAACCCTGCCGCGCCCCAGTCGGCCGAGCGCTTCTCGACCCGCGCCGGCGCAAAAAATCCGGTCGCGGGGATGCGCTGGCCCGGCGCCGAATCCCAATGCGCCTTGCCGACGACCAGGTTGAGCTTGAGCTCGTCGCCGAAATGCCGGTGGAGCGCGGCGGTGACCGCGCTGTCCCCCGCGACATCGACGAACGCGGCGGCGAGCGAAGCATCGAGCGTCGCGATGTCATCGTACAGCACGAGTTCGTCATACAGCCCGGTGCCGGCGAGGAAGTCGCGGCCGCGCGGGGAGGTCAACCCGACCACCCTGGGTCGCTTCCCGCGCTGGTTCAGCGCATGGGCGAAGCCAATCGCGGTCTTCGACGAGGCGCTGGCGACGAGCACCTGCCCCACGCCAAAGTCCCCCTCATCGTCTAACTGATCGGCGATCAGCCAGCCGGTCAGGTAGAGCGGGCGGAATACCGGCCACCACTTGCGGTCGGCCTCGACGAAGTCGCTTAGCCCCGCGACCCGCGCATAATGGTCGTAGACCGCGGGCATTCCGGCGCGGTGGGCGGCGACATCGACGAAGCCGCCGGCATTGACCCGCCCCGGGGTCAGCCGGACATGCGAGGCCATGGGGAAGAAGCCGTACAGCTCGTCGCCGGCGTCGACGCCCTCGGCCTTGCTCGCGGTGACCGTGGCGAACCCCCACACCGGCAATCGTCCCGGCCCGTCCCCGCCGGGCGAGAAGAAATCCCAATAGCCCTTGCCGTTGGCGAACAGCCCGATCGGCTTGCCGATCGCGGCGTAGGTGACGTTGTTGGCGGTCATCGCGAAGCTGTCGAGCCGCACTTCGATTTCGTCAGGCTGGAGCGGTGCGTCGGCCTCCGCCACCAGCGCCGCCTGCGCAATATCGTCGCGGTCGATGTCGATCGCCCACCGTACCTTGCTCATCGCCGCCTCCCTGTCGCGTCAGACGGGGTGGGCGATGCTCGCCGTGGCGTCAATCGCCGGCGTTTCGAACGCCCATTGCCACATGGTCCGCCCAGGGGTGAAGGCGGTCAACCCGGCGATGATCAGCGCCCCGATGAAGAAATTGCGCAAATGCATTTTGTGCAGCTCGATCTTGCCTTGGCGCGCGGTGATGATCGCCTTGGGCACGGCGACGAAGCTGAGCAAAGTGAACAGGTGGATCCAGCTGAAATTGCCGTGATTGATGTTACGGATGAAGATCGTCGCGATCGCGGTGACGAACATCAGCGACAGCCAGATCTTGCCGAGCAATTTGTGGCGCGCGCCGCCCTTCTTCGACAGGATGACGTAAGCGCCGAGCGGGATCGCCGGGATGACGGTGGCGAGATGGGTCGCCAATGCGAGGTCGTGGACCCACGGCGTGGCCGGGGCGAAACCGAGCAGCCAGCGCGCAAAGGCGTAAAGGCATAGCGCCAGCAGCACGGCCGAGGCCGACGCGGCGGCGATCCGCACGCCAGGGGAAAGGTCGAATTTCTGCCGCGACAGGCGCGGAGCGAAGGCGGTGGCTGACATCAAGCGATCCCTATCAATGAACGGTTGCCGCCATGATGACGCATCGCGCTTTGCCGCCAAGCCGGCTTGCGTTAAGCGGTCATCGGCTTCGTGAAGCGCGCGCCAGGGTAGGAAAAAGCCGCTTGGCGATGCGTCAATCGACCGGCTGGGGGGGGGTGACAAGTGCCGACGCTGCGCGAGGTGACGATCGAACTCGCCGTCATGCTGGCCATCGGGCTGGCGCTTGCCGCGCTTGGCCCGTTCGGCAGCTTCGCGATGGGCAGCTTTGCCGTGCGGCTGGCCTATTGGGTGCCGATGACGCTGATGGGCTATGCCATCGTTCGCCCGACCGTCGGCGCGTCGCAATGGCTGGCCGACCGGCTGGCGGTCGGTCGCGTCGCCGCGGCGCTGGTCGCGGTCGCGGTCGCGGCGGCGCCGGCGACCCTCATCGTGCTGTGGTGGAACGGCAATGCCTTCGCCGCGCTGCCCAGCTTCGAAGGCTGGTTCCAGCTTTACGTCCAGGTGACGCTGGTCGGGGCATTGGTCACCGGGCTGTTCCTGCTGCTTGAGCGCGGCGCCGATCCGCGCCCCGTGCCCGCGCCGCCACCCGAGCGCAGCCCGGCGACCGCGCCGCCGACCGCGCCGTTCCTCGACCGGCTGCCGCCGGCGTGGCGCGACCGGTTGGTCGCGCTCGAAATGGAAGATCATTATGTCCGCGCCCACGGCCCCGGCGTCAGTGCGCTGATCCTGCTCCGCATGCGCGACGCCGAGGCCGAACTGGCGGGAATCGACGGGCTGCGCATCCACCGCAGCTGGTGGGTCGCCCGAAGCGCGGTCGAACGCGTGGTGCGCGACGGGCGCGGCTACCGATTGCGCCTGACCAACGGTCTCGAAGCCCCCGTCGCGCGCGACCGCGTCGCCGCGCTTAAGGCGGCGGGATGGCTCGACTAGCCGCGCAGTTTCGCCAGCACGCCCTGCAGCTGCATCGCGTTGGACATGTCGCCCTCGACTTTCAGCTTGCCGGTCATGAAGGCGGTCATGCCGTCGAGCGTCCCGGCGGCCATCGCCTGCCAGTCGTCCCACGCGATCTTGATCGTGGTGTCGGCGTCGCCGCTGTCCTCGGTCACCGTATTGGCCTTGCCGTCGAGCATGATCGTGCCCTGGTCGCCGAAATCGAGCTTGACCGTCTTGCCCGGCAGCCAGGCCTGGGCGTCGTTCATCTTGGCGGCGAGTTCGGACTTGGTCATGGCGGGTCTCCTTTTCGCGCTTGGCCGTAGCGAGCCACGGGTAGCGAGACAAGACGGGGTTGGCGGGAAGCGCGCCTGCGCCTATCTCACCACGCATGAGCTATGACGCAGACCTGAAACTGTTCATCGATGGCAGTTGGCGCGCCGGCGAGGGCCGCGACCACCATATTGTCATCAACCCCGCCACCGCCGGCGGCATCGCCGAGGTGCCCCTGGCCAACGCCGCCGACCTCGAGGAGGCGCTTGCCGCCGCCGCGCGCGCCTGGCCGCTGTGGCGCTCGACCGAGGTCGAGAAGCGCGCCGCCATCCTCCACAAGGCCGCCGACCTGTTGAAGGAACGCGCCGACCATATCGCCGCGATCCTGACGCAGGAGCAGGGCAAGCCGCTCGGCGAAGCGCGGCTCGAAGTGATCGGCTCAGCGTCGATGTTCGATTGGTACGCCGAGGAGATCAAGCGCGACTATGGCCGCACCCTGGTCCGCCCCGCCGGCCAGCTGTCGCGCGTCATCCGCCAGCCGGTCGGCCCGACCGCGACCTTCAGCCCGTGGAATTTCCCGGTCTATTTGCTGGCCAAGAAGATCGCCGCCGCGCTCGCCGCCGGCTGCCCGGTCATCTCCCGCCCGCCGCAGGAAACCCCGGGCTGCACTGGCGAATTGTTCCGCGCTTTGGCCGACGCCGGTATTCCGGCGGGCGTCGCCCAATTGGTCCACGGCAAGGCCGACCTGGTCAGTTCGACATTGTTTGCCTCGCCGGTCATCCGCAAGGCCAGCTTCACCGGCTCGGTCCCGGTCGGCAAGCATCTGATGAAGCTCGCCGCCGATCATATGAAGCGCATCACGCTGGAGCTTGGCGGCCACGCGCCGGTGCTGATCTTCGACGATTGCGACCTCGATAAGACGCTCGACATGGTCGTGCCGCAGAAATTCAGGAACGCCGGCCAGGTGTGCGTCTCCCCCACCCGCTTCTACGTCCAGGAAGGGATTTACGACGCCTTCCTCAAGGGCTTTGCCGAGCGCACGGCCAAGGTCACTATCGGCGACGGCCTGTCGGCCGATACGAAGATGGGTCCCCTCGCCAACGCCCGCCGCCCCGACGCCATCGAGGCGCTGGTTGCCGATGCCGAAGCCAAGGGCGCGCGCGTCCTTGCCGGCGGCCATCGCGGCAATTCGGGCTTCTTCTTCCAGCCGACCCTGCTCGGCGACGTCCCCGTCACCGCCGACATCATGAACGAGGAGCCGTTCGGCCCGGTCGCGGTCACCGCCAAGTTCGCGACCTTCGACGAAGCGATCGAACAAGCCAACCGCCTGCCGTTCGGCCTCGCCGCCTTCGCCTTCACCGAAAACGGCCGCCGCGCCAATCTGCTCGGCGACGCGATCGAAAGCGGGATGGTCGGCATCAACACCTTCGCCATCTCCACCGCCGACGCCCCGTTCGGCGGGGTTAAGGACAGCGGGTTTGGCTCCGAAGGCGGCAAGGAAGGCCTCGAAACCTACCAGGTGGTCAAGGCCATCCATCAGGCCTGACTAATTTTGTTATGTCGGGAACCCAACACAGTTAAAGTCGGTTCCCTCCCCATCGCCGGCTGTAATGAGCACGTCGGCGGCTGAGAGACGCCAGCGCTCCCGCTCACCGGGAGTCTGCATGTTCGCCGCCAAGCCCGTCCTGATCGTCGAGGATAATGCGTTCGTCGCGCTCGACCTGTCGGACGCCATCGAGCATCTCGACGGCAAGGTGGTCGGCCCGACCCCGCTCGTTTCCGAAGCGCTCGCCTTGCTTGCCACACATGAGGTTGCGGCGGCGATTGTCGATGGCCATTTGCCGGGGCAGGACATCCTCCCGCTGACCCGGCTGCTGGCCGATCGGGGTGTGCCGTTCCTGCTGCACACGACCTGCGATATTCCGGCCTCCATTGCCGCGCTCCACCCGTCCGTACCGGTGCTCGTCAAGCCGCAGCGGCCGCATCTGGTGCTGGCCCGCCTGCTCGCCGCGATCGAGGAATCGAAGCGCTAGGCGCGCCTGGCCCCCGCGATGTTGTTATGACGGACGCCTAAACTGGTATAGCGTGCGATTACCCCCAGGCGTCTATCCGGCTTACTGGGGGCTGAGAGACGATACAGCGCTCCCGCCTGAGCGGAGCAGCGCAGTGTCCGAAGGTTTCGACCACACCCTGGAGCCGATGGCGCGCAAGCTTTCGCTGTGGGGTTCGCTGACGCCCGCCGACCATGACGCCGTCCTCGCGTTGCCGCATCACCGCCGCGGACTCGATGCCGGGCAATATCTGGTGTGGGATGGCGACCGGCCGCAGCAAACCTGCCTGTTGCTGTCGGGCTTCGCCTATCGCCACAAGCATGCCGGCAACGGCGGCCGCCAGATTCTGTCGGTCCACATGAAGGGCGACATCGTCGATCTGCAGAATAGCCTGCTCGGGTTGGCCGATCACAATGTCCAGATGCTGACCGCCGGAGACGTCGCGTTGATCCCGATCGAGGCGATCCGCGAGCTCGCCTTCAGCCGCCCGGTCGTCGGCATGGCGATGTGGTACGAGACATTGGTCGAGGGCTCGATCTTCCGCGAATGGGTGCTCAACATCGGCCGCCGCGACGCCCGCACCCGCATCGCCCATCTGCTGTGCGAATTCGCGATGCGGCTGGAGGTCGCCGACCTCGGCGAGCAAACCCGCTACGAACTGCCGATCACGCAGGAGCAACTAGCCGACGCGGTCGCGCTGACCCCGGTTCAACGTCAACCGCACGCTGATGAAGCTCGAGCAGGAAAAGCTCATCACCCGCTCCAAGCGCGTCATCGGCATCGCGGACTGGAAGCAATTGGTGAAGGTCGCCGATTTCGACCCCCGCTACCTCCACCTCGACCGCCAGGAATTCGGCAAGCGGATCACCGAGGAATTCGCGAGCGTTTCAGCCGTCGGCTGATCGGCTGATGCGTCTTGGCCGCGGCCTCGACGATTTTCCTGTCCTACAGACCCCGGCCCGTGCCATCAGCCCGTCATGGGCCTGCGCAGCGCTCCCTTGACCACTAGCCGTGAGCGCACGGCAGAAGCCCGGAAGTCGGCATTTCCTTTGCTGCGAGCGTGAACATTGTGAACATTCGCCGCTCTTTTGCGATTGTGCCTTCCCTGCGAATCGCCGGGCGCTTACGTCCGGCCGCATGACCGACACCCCTCTTCGCACCGGCGGCCAGATCTTGGTCGACCAGCTCAAACTACAGGGCTGCGAGCGGGTGTTTACCGTGCCCGGAGAAAGCTTCCTTGCGGTGCTCGACGCGCTCCATGACGCGGCCGAGATCGACGTCGTCGTGTGCCGGCAGGAAGGCGGCGTCGCGTACATGGCCGACGCCGATGGCAAGATGACCGGGCGGCCGGGCGTTGCCTTCGTCACCCGCGGCCCGGGCGCGACCAACGCCAGCGCCGGAGTTCACGTCGCCTTCCAGGATTCGACCCCGATGATCCTGTTCGTCGGCGACCTCGACCGCGCCGACAAGGACCGCGAGGGCTTCCAGGAAATCGACTTCCCCGCTTTCTTCGCCCCCATCGCCAAATGGGCGGCGCGGATCGAGGATGCCGCCCGCATCCCCGAATATGTCGCCCGCGCCTGGCGCGTCGCCACCGCCGGCCGGCCCGGCCCGGTCGTCCTCGCCATCCCCGAGGACATGCTCCGTGACGAGGTCGCGGCGACGGATCGCCCGGCCATCGCGCCGATCGCCCAGCCGCCCTGCGCCGGGGCGATGGGCGCCTTGTTCGACCTGCTGAAGGACGCCGCGGCGCCGGTGGCGATCGTCGGCGGGGCCGACTGGAGCCCTGCCGCCGCGCATCATTTCGCCACCTTCGCCCACCGCCACGGCATCCCCACCGCCGCCGCCTTCCGCCGCCAGGATGCGATGGCCAACAGCTGCGGCGTCTATGCCGGGCAATTGGGCTACGGCCCCAATCCTCAGCTCCAGCAGCGCATCCGCGACGCCGATTTGCTGCTCGTCGTCGGCGCCCGCCTCGGCGAATCGACCACCGACGGTTACAAGCTCGTCACCCCCGATCATCCCGGCCAATTGCTCGTCCACGTCCACCCCGACCCCAATGAGCTGGGCCGGGTGTTCAAGGCCGATTTGCCCATCTGCGCCGACATGGCCGAGTTCGCCGAGGTCGCCGCCGACTGGCACGATCCCGAGCTCGTCCGCTTTTCGGCCGGCGACGAAGCCCACCGCCAATGGCTCGATTGGTCGGACCCCAAGCCCCGCGCCAACCCTGACGGAAGCGCCGTGAAGATGGATCTTGGCCCATGCGTCAAGGCGATGCGCGAGGCGCTGCCCGCCGACACCATCATCTGCAACGGCGCCGGCAATTTCTCCGGCTGGTGGCATCGCTACTGGCATTACGGGCCGATGCCGACCCAGCTTGCGCCGACCTCGGGCACGATGGGCTACGGCCTCCCCGCCGCGGTCGCCGCCGCGCTGCGCTTCCGGGACCGGACCGTGGTCTGCGTCGCCGGCGATGGCGATTTCCTGATGAACGGGCAGGAGCTGGCAACCGCCGCCCAATATGGCGCCGACCTCCTCGTCATCGTCGTCGACAACGGCGCCTACGGCACCATCCGCATGCACCAGGAGCGCGACTACCCCGACCGCATCAGCGCGACCAAGCTCATCAATCCGGATTTCGCCAGGCTGGCCGAGGCCTTTGGCGGCTGGGCGACGCGGGTCGAGGACACCGCCGCCTTCGCCCCCGCCCTCGCCGAGGCGATGACGCGCAAGGGCATCCGCCTGCTTCATTGCATCACGGATGTCGAAGTGATCAGCAACGCAACGACGATTACTGCACTTCACGAGCGCTGACTTTTCAGCGCCCGCGCCTGCTCGGTTTAGGGCGCGGGGGCATTCGCCAAACTGCGATACCGAGGATGGCGACTTACAATTCGGCTAGCGGCACCCGGATTGCCCGGGCACGGATCGCCGGAGCCAGGAAAGCGTCCGAGCCAATCCTGGCCGGTACGCCGGTCATTTCGCCGAACAATTCAAGCCAGCAATGCGGGCGACTGCAATCCGGGTCGGCGAACAGCGTCCTCAGTAGGTGCTGAATCTCGGTGAAGCTGCCACCGACGCTCGGGTTCTGACCGGCTAAGCTGTTGTTATTGTTCATGCTGTCACAACGAACTTCGAGCAGCGTTTGTCACCAGAAACCGAGTCCGATCCGGTGCGGATTCGCTCCGTCAGATCAGTCCGGCGAGCGGCGAACTGGGGTCGGCGTAGCGCCGCTTGGCCATCCGCCCGGCGAGGTAGGCGAGCCGCCCGGCCTCGACCGCCAGCTTCATCGCCCGCGCCATCATCACCGGCTCCCTGGCCTCGGCGATGGCGGTGTTCATCAGGACCCCGTCGCAGCCCAGCTCCATCGCCACCGCGGCGTCGCTGGCGGTGCCGACCCCGGCGTCGACCAGCACCGGCACGTTGGCGCCCTCGACGATCAGCCGGATGGTCACCCGGTTCTGCAGGCCCAGCCCCGATCCGATCGGCGCGCCGAGCGGCATGATCGCCACCGCCCCGGCCTCCTCGAGCTGCTTGGCGGCGATCGGGTCGTCGACGCAATAGACCATCGGCAGGAAGCCTTCATTGGCCAGCACCTCGGTCGCGCGCAACGTCTCGCGCATGTTCGGATACAACGTCCGCGCCTCGCCCAGCACTTCCAGCTTGACCAGGTCCCAGCCGCCCGCTTCGCGCGCCAGCCGCAGCGTGCGGATGGCATCCTCGGCGGTGAAGCAGCCGGCGGTGTTGGGCAGATAGGTGATCTTCTTGGGGTCGATGAAGTCCATCAGCATCGGCTGCTTGGGATCGGAGATGTTGACCCGCCGCACCGCCACCGTGACGATCTCCGCGCCCGACGCCTCGACCGCGGCGGCGTTCTGAGCGAAGTCCTTGTACTTGCCGGTGCCGACGATCAGCCGCGAGGTAAAGGTTCGGCCGGCAACGCTCCAAGTGTCGCTCACGCTCACCCGCCCCCGACGAAGTGGACGATCTCGTACTCGTCGCCGTCCTCGACGGTCATCGTGTCGAACGTCGACCGCGGCACGATCTCGAGGTTGCGCTCGACCGCCACGCGCAGCGGGTCGAGCCCGATCTCGGCGATCAATTGGGCGAGCGTCGAGCCCGGCGCCATCCGCCGATGCTCGCCGTTGATCGTCACGCCTGCACTGCCGTCGAGACTCATGCGATACGCTTCCGCTTCACGGATAGAACTGGCGCCCATATAGGGTCTCGTCATGGCAACGCCACCGCTCATCTTCGTGCTCAACGGGCCGAACCTGAACCTGCTCGGCACCCGCGAGCCCGAGATATACGGCAGCGACACGCTCGACGACATCGCCGCGCGGCTGAGCCACCGCGCTGCCGCGCTCGGCGTCACGCTCGATATCCGCCAGTCGAACCATGAGGGACACCTCATCGACTGGCTCCACGAAGCGCAGGCCGCCGGCGCCATTGCGGTGATCCTCAACCCCGGCGGCTACGGCCATACATCGGTCGCGCTCCACGACGCGGTGAGGGCCATATCGACGCCGGTGATCGAGGTTCATTTGAGCGATCCCGAGGCCCGCGAACCCTTCCGCCATGTCGACCTTGTCGGGCTCGCCGCGACCCGCCAGATCAAGGGCCAGGGCAGCGCCGGCTACCTCGTGGCACTGGACGCGGCGGCCCGGCTCTGACAGGGAGCGCCGCTACGAAATGGTAGGAAGTTGAGTATGGCCGACCCCAAGGAGCCGAAGGGCACCCAGCATCCGATGCGCGTCGACGGCGCCCTGCTGCGCGAGCTCGCCGCCCTCCTCGCGTCCAACGATCTGACCGAAATCGAAGTCGAGGATGGCGACCGCAAGATCAAGGTCCGGCGCGAGGCGGCACCGGTCGTCGGCTACACGCCCGCCGCCCAGGCGTCGGCACCCGCCACTGCGGCGCCCGCCGCTGAAGCCGCTGCCCCGGCCGGGCCGGTCGATGCGGTCAAGTCGCCGATGGTCGGCACCTGCTTCATGTCGTCCGAGCCTGGCGCCAAGCCGTTCATCACGGTCGGTGAGCCGGTCAAGGAAGGCGACACGCTGATGATCATCGAGGCGATGAAGGTGATGAACCCGATCCTCGCGCCCAAGGCCGGGACGGTCCGCCAGATCCTGGTCGGCGATTCGCAGCCGGTCGAGTTCGACCAGCCGCTCGTCGTCATCGACTGAGGCCGCGCAGTGCCGATCAAGAAACTGCTGATTGCCAACCGCGGCGAGATCGCGCTTCGCATCCACCGCGCCTGCCACGAGCTGGGCATCAAGACCGTCGCCGTCCATTCGACCGCCGACAATGACGCGATGCACGTCCGCCTCGCCGACGAAGCCGTCTGCATCGGCCCGCCGCCGGCCAAGGACAGCTACCTCAACATCGCCAACATCATCTCGGCGGCGGAGATCACCCACGCCGACGCGGTGCATCCCGGCTATGGGTTCCTGTCCGAGAACGCCCAGTTCGCCGAGATCGTCGAGAGCCACTCGCTGATCTGGGTCGGGCCGAAGGCCGAGCATATCCGCACCATGGGCGACAAGATCGAGGCCAAGCGCACCGCCGCGGCACTCGGGCTGCCGCTCGTCCCCGGTTCCCCCGGCCCGCTCGACAGCATCGAGGAAGCGCTCAGCATCGCCGCCGAGATCGGCTATCCGGTGCTGATTAAGGCAGCGTCCGGCGGCGGCGGCCGCGGCATGAAGGTGGTCGAGCGCGAGGACGACCTCGAAAGCCTGATGGGCCAGGCTTCGTCGGAGGCCAATGCGGCGTTCGGCGACCCCACCGTCTACATGGAGAAATATCTCGGCGACCCGCGCCACATCGAGTTCCAGATATTCGGCGACGGCGAGGGCAAGGCGATCCACCTCGGCGAGCGCGATTGCTCGATCCAGCGCCGCCATCAGAAGGTCATCGAGGAAGCGCCGTCCCCGGTCATCTCGGCCGAGCAGCGCGCGCGGATGGGCGGGATCGTCGCCAAAGCGATGGCCGACATGGCCTATCGCGGCGCCGGCACGATCGAATTCCTCTACGAGAATGGCGAATTCTACTTCATCGAGATGAACACCCGGCTGCAAGTCGAGCATCCGGTGACCGAGATGATTTCCGACATCGACCTGGTCCGCGAGCAGATTTGCGTCGCCCAGGGCAAAGGCCTGTCGGTCACTCAGGACGAGGTCGTGCTCCACGGCCATGCGATCGAGTGCCGGATCAGCGCCGAGGATCCGGTGACCTTCGTCCCCTCGCCAGGGCTGGTGAAGAATTATGTCGCGCCCGGCGGGATGCACGTTCGCGTCGATAGCGGGCTTTACGCCGGCTATCGGGTGCCGCCTTATTACGACAGCATGATCGGCAAGCTGATCGTCTATGGCGTGACCCGCCAGGACTGCATCATGCGGCTGAAGCGCGCGCTTGAGGAGTTCGTCGTCGAGGGGATGAAGACCACCGTCCCGCTGCACCAGCGGATCATCCGCGACGAGGCCTTCATCAAGGGCGATTACACGATCAAGTGGCTAGAACAGTGGCTCGAGGCCAACCCGGTCGACGCCTGACTCAGTGAGGCCGGCGAGGCCTGCCGGTCGCGCCAAGTTGGTCGAGCAGTTCCGCGCGCTGGGTAGCGTCCAACCCGAGCTGGATCGAGCGCGCGTCTTCGGCGTCTTCCGCGACCGAGGCCTCGATCCACTCCATCGCCTGGCCTTGGCCAGCTTCACATCGAGCATCATCCCACGCGTTGAGGGACGCCGGGCCGGCGCCTTGCCGCAGGAGAGGCACGCTGGCGCACCGCCTATGGCGCGCTTATACCGCCGTGGCGCGTCATGCGGGTTGGGGGTTTCACGGGGGGAATTCATGGCCACCATCGCATCCGCTCGCCCGTCCGCCAGCTGGCTGGTGCCGATGCTCGCCGCGGCGGTGCTGCTGACCTACATTGATCGCGGCGCGGTCGGCATCGCGGCGCCGCTGATGAAGGAAGATCTGGCCCTCTCCGCGACCCAGTTCGGCATCGCCGTCTCCGCTTTCTTCTGGGTCTACACCCCGGTGATGCTGCTGATCGGCTGGCTGTGCGACCGCTTCTGCACCTATCGATTGTTCGCGGCGGGCGTATTGCTGTGGGCGCTGAGCACGGCCCTCACCTCCCTCATCGGCGGGCTTGCCATGCTCGTCGTCCTGCGCATGGCACTTGGTCTTGGCGAGAGCATCGTCTTTCCCGGCTCGTCGAAGATCATTGCCGCCGAAGTCCCCGCCGCCCGGCGCGGCATGGCCAATGCCATGATCGCCGCCGCCATCGCGTTCGGTCCAGCGGTCGGCACGCTCGCCGGCGGCCTCATTCTCGACCTGCACGGATGGCGCGCGGTGTTCCTGTTCTTCGGCCTTGCGACCTTGCTGTGGCTGGCGCCGTGGCACCTCGTCTCGCGCCCCTTCCGTGGGCCGCGGCTGGCCGGCGAAGCCGCGACCGTCAGCGTGCCGCGACTGCTGCGCGTGCCGGCCCTGTGGATCAGCGGCGTCGCGCATTTCTGCACCAATTATTCCTTCTATTTCCTGATCGCCTGGCTGCCGCTCTACCTGGTCAAGACGCGCGGCATGTCGATCCTCGACATGACCGAGCTGATGACCATTATCTACATCCTCCAGGGCGTCGCCGCGCTGCTGTTCGGGTGGCTGTCGGACAGGCTGGTGCGCGGCGGGGCCAACGAGGGGCGGCTTCGCAAGGGACTTATGGCGGCTTCGCAAGCCGTCGCCGCGGTCAGCATCATGGGCGCCGCGACCGCCGGCAGCAACACCGAGCTGGGCTGGTGGCTGGTGCCGGCCGGCATGGCCACTGGCGTCATCTCCACCAACCTGTTCGCAATCGCCCAGATGTTCGCCGGCCCGCGCGTTGCGGGAAGCTGGGTCGGTATCCAGAATTCGATCGGCAACGTGTCCGGCATCATTGGGCCGATCATCACCGGGGTGATCATCGATTCGACCGGATTCTATTTTAACGCCTTCGCCGTTGCGGCCGCCATTTCACTGGTCGGCGCGCTCATTTGGGTGGTCGTCATGCCGCGCGTGCGGCAGCTCGACTTCTCCGAGCCAGCAGCCGCTTAACGAAGCGCCAGCGCGGTCGTGTCGCGATTGTAAACGTCGTCGTAATAGACGATCTGGCTGCCCTGCGGCATCGCCGTGAAGTAGCCGAGATAGACCGGCACCGGGCGTTCGAGGTCGACCCTTTGCTCGATCGACCCGTCCTTCGCGGTCAGCGTCCGGCCATAGAGCCAGCGCGCCAGCTTCGGCGCATTTTCGAGCCGCACGCAGCCCGCGCTGAATAGCCGCGACTTTTCGGTCAATAGCGCCTTCTGCGGCGTGTCGTGAAGGTAGACGCCCTCGGGGTTGGGGAACATGAACTTCATCTGCCCCATGGCGTTGGCATCGCCCGGATCCTGGCGCATCCGCAGGCCGACCTTGCCGGCCGCGACCTGGTTCCAGTCGACCGTGGTCGGATTGACCCGGCTGGCCTTGTCGGTCCAGTCGGACAGGATCACATAGCCCTTCTTGACCAGATAGCTCTGGCCTTCCTTGAGGACGTTCGGGGCAACCCGCTCAGTCACCAGATCGGGCGGCAGGTTCCAGTAGGGGTTGAGCGCGGTGTAGCGGATCATCGCCGCCATCATCGGGGTCGGCATTGCCGGCTTGCCGACGACGACGCGCATCGAATCGACGACCTTGCCATTCTCGTACATCTCGAGCCGCTGGCTGGCGGTGTTGACGATGACATAGCGGCCGGCGCCGGCGCCCGGCAGCAGGCGCGCCCGCTGCAGGTTGGCGCGGAGCATCTGGCCCTGCTTGCCGTCGCCGTTCTGGCGGGCGGTAGCAAGCGCCTGGCGAAGCTCGGCGTAGATCGGGTGCATCCACCCCATCTGGCCGACATAGGCGCTCAACGACGGCGCGGCGGCGGCCTGGCCGAGGATCGCGGCGGCCGACGGCGCCCGCGGCGCCAGCTCGGCATCGTTGATTTCCCACCCGGTCGAAACCGCGTCGACGGTCCGCATCTGGGTGACGTAAGAGACGAAAGCGCGGCTCAGCATAGCGTCGGCGCGCAGCTGCGAATCGCGGTCACCGCCTTGGGCGGCCGAGACGGCCTTGCGCAGCTCGCCCAAGCGCAGCTGGTCGCCATCGACGCGGTCGAGCGAGGCGGTCGAGAACAGGCCCATCAGGCCCGACACCGCAGCCTGGTTGCCCTTACCGAACCACAAGGGACGGCCACTGCGCGAGGCATAGAATTGATCGATATCGCTGCCCGCAGTGGCGGTGGCGACGTGGCGCGGGCCGGCCATCGCGGCGCTCGGGACGACGCCTAGGGAAACACCAGCCGCGATCGCAAGCGAAACGGTGAGGGCCGTGCGCCTGGACTTTACCGTCGACTCGAACATCTCACGCTCCCCGAATTTCCTAACGAACCGCTAACGAGCAAAATCGCCCCGCTGTTCCGCTGCAGATGCGAACAAAAAGTTGGGAACAAAATCGGCAAACCGCTGTCAGACAAGCGAATTACCGGGAACCTTGGGCTTCCGGAACGACTGGAACTAGGGATTTCCGGGCTTTCCTTTTGTTCGCGCAAAAGCGACAATCATCCCATAGCGGGACGGAGAGAGGCGCATGAAGGCACGGATTTTCCACAACCCGGCGTGCGGAACGTCGCGCAAGACGCTCGAAATCCTCAACCAGTCGGGCGCCGAGGTGACGGTCATCGAGTACCTCAAGAAGCCGCCCTCGCGCGATGAACTCAAGCGCCTCTACGGTCGTGCGGGGATCAGCGCGCGCGAAGGCCTTCGCGCCAAGGAGCCGCTGGCTGTCGAGCTTGGCATCACTGGTGAAGGCGTCAGCGACGACCTCATTCTCGACGCGATGATGGCGCATCCGATCCTGATCAACCGGCCGCTGGTTGAAACCGACAAGGGCGTGAAGCTGTGCCGCCCGCAGGACGAGGTGCGAAGCCTGCTGTGAGCGGCCTCCTCGATCCTCGCCTGCTGCTTCGTGGCTATGCCGCCGGGATCTTCCCGATGGCCGACAGCCGCGACGCCGATGAGGTCTTCTGGGTCGAGCCACGCACCCGCGCCATCCTCCCGTTCGAGGATTTCCATATGTCGCGCTCGCTCGCCCGGCGGCTTCGGTCGGGCCGGTTCGAGGTCACCCGCGACCGCGCCTTTCATGCCGTGATGCTCGCCTGCGCTGACCGTGAGGAGACCTGGATCAACAGCGAGATCGAGCAGGCCACGCTCGGCCTCCACGCCGCCGGCCATGCCCATTCGGTCGAATGCTGGCGCGTTGGCCAACTGGTCGGCGGGCTCTACGGGGTCAAGCTTGGTCGCGCCTTTTTCGGCGAATCGATGTTCAGCCTGGAAGCCGACGCGTCGAAGGTCGCGCTGGCGTGGCTGGTGGCGCGGTTGGGGGTCGGCGGCTTCACCTTGCTCGATTGCCAGTTCATCACCGCCCACCTCGCCTCGCTCGGCGCGCGGACGGTCGGCCGCTCAAGCTACGTGGCGTTGCTCGGCGACGCGCTCGGCACGGCCTCGATGGGCTCGGGCGCCGGGGTGCTGACCGTCGGGCCGGCACCGGCCGCCGCGGGTGCCGATTTCTTCGCGCTCGACGGATTGCTCGAGGAGCGCGGGCTGGCCGGGGCGGCGGAGCCGGCCGGGAAGCTCATCGCGCAGCTCTTGGGCCACACGTCATAGACCGGGTGCTCGACGACGTTCAGTGACGGGCTTTCCTTGTACAGCCAGCCCGAGAATGCCCGCACCCATTTGCCGTCGGGCCGCTCAACGTCGAGCTGGACGAACGCCCCGGTCAGCGGCGCATTTTCCCACGGCGCGGCGGTCTCGCACGCCCGCAGGCGCACCGTCGCATCCTTGATGCGCACCGCCTGACCGGGCCTCAGCGTCAAGTCGCGGACGATGCCGTTGCGCTTGTTGAGGAAGCCAAGGACGGCGACCCGCTGCGCCATCGGCGTCACGCCCTCTTCGCTTCCCGGAGCGGCGCGCGGCACATCGACGGTGACCGTGGTGCCATTGTCGGGGGTCTTGTTGTCGGCCGGCCGCCGGCTGCACCCGCCCATGGCCATGGCAAGCACGGCGGCAACGGCAAGGCCGCCCAGGGCGCGGACGTTCGTCATGGTTATTCCGGGGTCCACGCCTGATAGTCGCCGGTCGCAGGCGCCCGCTGGCCGCGACCCTGGAGCGAGCCGCCGGGGCGATAGGCGCCGGGCGTCCCGGTCAGATTGGCTTCCGGCGGTTGTTCGAACTTGCGGCGCTCGGGCAACGACGCGTCGGGCAGCCCGTCGATCGTCCCGCGCAGCCACGCGTTCCAACCCGGCGGGACGCGGCTGCTGTCGTTGGCGCCGGCATAGATGACCCAGCGCCGCGCCTTGTCGTCCTTATGCTCGTAATAGATGTTGCCGGCCTCGTCGCGGCCGACTTCCTTTCCCTTGCGGCGGGAAAATAGCGCGGTGCTCCACGAAGCCCCGTTCCACCAGGTGAAGGCGTTGGCGAAGTGTCCCATAAGGTGCCGCCTTTGCCCCGACTGGCCCGCCGAGGCAAGCCGCCTTGCCCTACCAGGTGACCTTGTCGCCCGCCGCGATGCCCAGCTCGGCCGCGCGGCCGCCGGCCAGCTCCAGCACCGCCGCCACCGGCTCGCCCGCCGGCACCGGCTCTTCCGACAGCGGCACGGCATTGGCCTCGATCCGCGCGATCGTCCCGTTGGCGCGGATGAACACCATGTCGAGCGGGATCATAGTGTTCTTCATCCAGAAGGCGACGCTTTCCGGCGGCGAATAAGGGAAGATCATGCCGCGGTCGGGGGCCATGCTTTGGCGGAACATCAGGCCGCGCTGCTGCTCGGGGATGCTGCGCGCGACCTCCACCACGAACTTGTGGGTGCGGTGCGCGGCGGTGGTGACGGTCAGCGGCACCTGCTCAAGCCCGGCGGGCGAGCGATCGAGCGCGACGGCGGCCGATCCGGCGGGCTGGCAGGCGGCCAGCGGCGCGCCAAGACTTGCCGCCACGGCGAGCGCGGCGATCAGTCGATACGCACTTCGACTGCGGTCAGGCCCTTCTTGCCCGCCGCCACCCGCGCTTCGATTTGCTGGCCCGGCTGAAGGTCGGCGATCTCCGCCTGCCTCACCGTTTCCATGTGCAGGAAGATGTCCTCCGGCTGGATGCCCTCGTCGCGATTGCCGTCGATCCGATTGAGAAAGCCATAGCCCTTGACCCGGTTGAACCATTTGACCTCCACCGTCTCGAACGGTCCGGCTTCCTCCGCCAACGCCTGGCGGTCGGCCCGAACGACTCCAGCATTGGACGGTCTGACCGGCATCGGCAAGGCCGTCGTCAAGTCGATCTCGTCGATCGTCAGGGCCTGGAGCCCGCGATCGTGGCGGGTCGCGGTGCCGGTGATGCCCGCCCCTTCGGGCAGGCTGCGGCGGCCATGATCCTTGAGCAACGAAAAATGGATGAGGATGTCGCCGTCGACCGCGTCGGACACGACAAAACCGAACCCGCGGGTGGCGTCGAACCATTTGATCTGGCCGGCGAACTCAAAGGCTTCGGACGCGCCAGAGTCGGCTTCGCCATTGGCGCCGCCGCCGTCAGCCCCGTCGGCCCCGTCGATCATCCCCGCACGCGTCACTTGGGTAGCATATCACGACCGGCTGTGTCGTGAAACCGACATAGGAACAATTAATCCGGAACGCCGTCTTCCTCGCCGCTGGGCACGTCGCCGGGTGGCAAAGCGACGAGCCGCCGGGCGATATCGAGCGAGTGACCGGCGCGAAGCATCGCCCCCACCGCTTTGTCGCGCGCCGCCCGATCGATCGCCGCGACCGCCGCGAAGGGCCCGATCCGCCGTCGCTGGGCAAAGCGCAGCGCCGAGGCTTCGGCGGCGGCGGCGGCGGCGGTCTTGGCTTCGGCGCCATCTTCATCGGCAATGCCGGCGGCGTGGAGCGCCGCGCCGACGCGCCTGGCACCATAGCCGCGCGAGGTCAGCGCCCTGCCCTTCATCGCCGCATAAGCGCGGTCGTCGACGTAGCCGAGGCTAGCCAGCCGTTCGGCGACGGCGCCCGGATCGGCCGGCTGTTCGCCGCTCCAGCCGCGCTCGCGCAGCTTGCGCAGCAGGTAGCCGCGAAGCTTTGCCCGGCTGGTCGCGAAGCGGCCGACATAGGCCAGCGCCAATTCGTCCAGCCGAGCCTTGTCGAGGGGGGGCCGGGGCCGCCGTTCGCGGGTGTTTCGGGACGTCATTGCGCCATGTTTGTGCCACACTCCCCCACCATCAAGCTAGTGGGCGGCCCCCTGGGCGGCCCGGCCGGCGCGCGGGCGCTCGGTGACCGGATCAACAACCCAGGATGGCCGCTTGCTCGACCGCAACATCACGATCGACACTGTTCTTGCGCCCCCGGGGGCGACGCCGACGACCGACCGTCTGGCGCGTCGCATCGCCGACTTCGGCACCCTTGGCGAAGCGGTCGATTACGCTGCCCAGGGCCATCGCGGCATGAACTTTCACGACGCCCGCGGGACGCTGGTTCGCGCTTATCCCTATGCCGAGCTGCGCGCCGACGCCCATGCCCACGCCCGCCGCTTCCTGGCGCTCGGGCTGGCGAAGGGCGACCGGCTTGCGCTGGTGGCCGAAACCGGCCCCGAATTCGCCGCCTGCTTCTTCGGCGCCATCTACGCCGGCCTGTGGCCGGTGCCGCTGCCGCTGCCGACCAGCTTCGGCGGGCGCGAAGCCTATGTCGAACAATTGGTCGTGATGCTCACCAGCAGCGACCCCAAGCTGTTCCTCTATCCGCCCGAACTGGCCGAATTCGCCACCGCCGCGGCGGCCGAGCGCAAGGTCGACGCGCGCGACTGGGACAGCCTTGGCGCGATTGCGCCGTCCGACGCACCCCTGCCGGCGCAGGATCCGGACGAGATCGGCTATCTGCAATATTCGAGCGGATCGACCCGCTTCCCGCACGGCGTCGCGGTGACCCACCGGGCCTTGCTCGACAATCTGCGCGCCCACGGGCTTGGCCTCCAGGTCGAGGACAGCGACCGCGTCATCAGCTGGCTGCCATGGTACCATGACATGGGCCTGGTCGGCTGCATGCTGTCGCCGCTCGCCAACCAGCTCAGCGTCGATTATCTGAAGACCGAGGATTTCGCCCGCCGCCCGCTGGCGTGGCTCGACCTGATCAGCCGCAACCCCGGCACCACCCTCTCTTATTCGCCGACCTTCGGTTACGACATTTGCTCACGGCGGATGAGCTCGCAGACCCGCGCCGCCGACCGCTTCGACCTGGCGCGCTGGCGGATCGCCGGCAACGGCGCCGACATGATCCGCCCCGACGTCATGCAGGCGTTCGTCGACAGCTTCACCGACGCCGGCTTCATGGCCAGCGCCTTCTGCCCCAGCTATGGCCTGGCCGAGGCGACGCTGGCGGTGTCGTTGATGCCGCCCGGCGAAGGCATCCGCCTTGAACTGGTCGAGGAAAGCGAATTGTCCGGCGCCGGCACCGAGGCGCAGGAACGCCCGCGCCGCTACCGCGCCATCGTCAATTGCGGCAAGGCGGTCGAGGGGATGGAGATCGCCATCCGCGGCCCCGATGGCGACGTGCTGACCGACCGCTCGATCGGCACCGTCTGGGTGCGCGGCGCGTCGATCATGGTTGGCTATTTCCGCGACCCGGAATCGACCGCGGCGTGCATGAAGGACGGCTGGCTCGACACCGGCGACATGGGCTATCTGTCGGGCGGCTACATCTTCATCGTCGGCCGCGCCAAGGACATGATCATCATCAACGGCCGCAACCATTGGCCGCAGGACATCGAGTGGGCGG
>JBDSRV010000039.1:0-57541 GCA_039929125.1 Sphingomicrobium sp. | reverse complement strand
GGTCGAGACGTCGATGATGCCAAGCCCGTCGCTTTGCAGTGCGGCCAGCACTTCGCCGGCGTTGACCCGGTCCTTGCGATACGTGATCTCCAGCGTTCGTGGGCCGGTTCGCTCGATGCGGTCGAACAGACTGTGGTCGGGGATGCTGTCGAGGTCGCGGTCGACCTCGACCACTACCGCTTTGTCCTGGGCCTTGGCGATCAGCTCCCGGGTCGGCTCGTTGGCGATCAGGCGCCCGTGATTGATGATCGCGATGCGGTCGCACAATTGCTCCGCCTCCTCTAGATAATGGGTGGTCAGGACGACCGTCACCCCCTGGCGGTTCAATTGCTTCACATAGTCCCACAATTGCTGGCGAAGCTCGATGTCAACCCCCGCGGTCGGCTCGTCGAGCACCAGGATCGGCGGCGAATGGACCATCGCCTTGGCCACCAGCAGCCGCCGCTTCATGCCCCCCGACAGGGTCCGGGCATAAGCATCCGCCTTGTCGGTCAGCCGCACCGCGGCGAGCAATGCGTCGGTGATCCGCTCGGCCTTGGGCACGCCATAAAGCCCGGCCTGAATCTCGAGCGCCTCGCGCGGGGTGAAGAAGGGGTCGAACAAGATTTCCTGCGGGACGATGCCGATCGATCGTTTGGCGTTGCGCGGGTGCTGGTCGATGTCGAACCCCCACACGGTCGCGCTTCCGGAGGACTTCACGACCAGCCCGGCGAGGATGTTGATCAGCGTCGACTTGCCCGCGCCATTGGGTCCGAGCAGCCCAAAAATCTGCCCGCGCGGTACGTCGAAGCTGACCTCGTCAAGCGCGCGCTTGCCGGCGGCCGCATAGGTTTTCGACAGCGAGTCGATTCGGATCGCGGGGGCGGCGTCGGTCATCGTCGGGGCATAGCCGGGCCGGCATCGGCGCGAAAGTCGCGCTCGTGGCAAGCGGTATCGTCAGCGAGGGTGGTTAGTCTGCGATTTACCTTGAGCCCCGCCGACCCTCCGCTGCCGAGACAATCTGCGGCCAGAGCGCCCCCTACGCGCCCCGCATATGGTCACGCGACAGGGTTAAATTCGCGTTGGCGAGACCTGTTGAGCAGTTTCGAAAAGTCCATAACGGATAAGGCTGTCTATCCAGTTCGGAGGACATTGTGATCAGATTTCATACCCTTGCGGCCCTCGCCGCCATTGCCATCGCGTCGCCTGCTTTCGCCGCGCCGTCCCCCACCCTCGATTCGTCGGCCGGTGCGGGCAAGACGGTGATCCTGTCGCCGCTCAACTTCATCAACGACACGGACATCAACTTCGGTGAAGTCGTGCTTCCGGTCGGCGTCGCCGGATCGGTGACGATCGATCCCGATCCCACGGTGGTCGGCTTCATGACCGCGACCGGCGTTCAGCCCCTGCCGACATCGGTTCCAACACGCGGGCTGATGATCGGCGCCGGTTCGGCGGGGATGGACGTAACGGTTCAGACCAGCTTCCCGACCGCGCTCTACCTTGGCGGCAACCCGCTGGCGGCGTCGCTGCCGGTGGCGCTGAACGTCAATGCCACCGCGGTCTCGCCCGACACCTACACCTACACGATCGATTCGGGTCAGGCGTTCCAGGTGTTCATCGGCGGCACCGTCGGCATTCCCGTCAACACCGCCGACGGGGCCTATTCCAACACCTACACGATCACCGCCACTTATCCGTAACGGCCACGTCCGCCGTCGGCTGGCGGACTCATCAATGATTGAAGCGGGGGAGCGCCTTTGTTAGGGCGCTCCTCATGCTTGCACCGCCCGAAACCATCATCGTCAAGACGCTCCAGATCGCGTGCGACGGCTCGGGCGAGGTGTCCGCCGCGCTCGGCCACCCGCGCGTTTACCTCCACATCGACGACAATGGCTATGTCGATTGCGGCTATTGCGACCGCCGCTTCGTGCTCGAAGGCGGCCCCGCGCATCAGCCGACCGCGGCCGGCGCGCCGCCCCATTCGGCCGAGCAGGACAACAGCTCCTCGTGAGCGCCGATCCGCGCAGCTTTCTCTACCGCGGCGATCTCGACCCCGACGGCGCCCAGCGCCTCGCCGCCCGCCACCTCGTGCGCCACGACGATGGCGAACTCTACCTCCAGTGCCGCGTATCGGAAGCCTTCGCGTTTGACGACGGCCGCCTGAAGACCGCCGATTATCACACCGATTCGGGCTTCGGCCTGCGCGGCGTCAGCGGCGAGACGACCGGCTTCGCCCACGCCAACGAAATCAGCGAAGCGGCAATCGACCGCGCCGCCCTTACCCTGTCGCTGCTCGATCCGGCCAAGGGCACTCCCGCGCCGCCGCCGCCGCACACCAACCGCGCCATGTACGGCGCCGACGATCCGCTCGCCGCCATCGCGTTCGCGCGCAAGGTCGCGCTGTGCCAGGAAATCGACGCCGCCGCCCGCGCCCGCGATCCGCGCGTCGCCCAGGTCAGCGTCATGCTGTCGGGCTCCTGGAGCGTCATCGAGATCGTCCGCGCCGACGGCTTCGTCGCCACCGACGTGCGCCCGCTGGTCCGCCTCAGCGTGTCGATTGTCGCCAAGTCGGGCGATCGTCGGGAAACCGGCAGCTTCGGCATCGGCGGACGCTATCTCTACGACCGCCTGTTCGATCCGGCGACGTGGAACCGCGCGATCGACGAGGCGCTCGCCCAGGCGCTGGTCAATCTCGATTCGGTCGCCGCACCGGCCGGCACGATGCAGGTTTTGCTCGGCCCCGGCTGGCCCGGCATCCTGCTCCACGAGGCCATCGGCCACGGGTTGGAAGGCGACTTCAACCGCAAGGGCACCTCGGCTTTCTCCGGCCGCATCGGGCAGCGCGTCGCCGCGCCCGGGGTGACCGTGGTCGACGAAGGCGCCATCGAGGACCGCCGCGGCTCCTTGAGCATCGACGACGAAGGCACGCCGACCGGCCGCACCGTGCTGATCGAGGACGGCATATTGAAGGGCTATCTCCAGGACCGGCTCAACGCCCGGCTGATGGGCATGCAGCCGACCGGCAACGGCCGCCGTGAAAGCTTCGCCCACGCGCCGATGCCGCGCATGACCAATACCTTCATGATGGGTGGCCAGGACGATCCGGCGGAGCTGCTGTCGCGGGTCAAGAACGGCATCTTCGCCAAGAGCTTCGGCGGCGGCCAGGTCGACATCACCAGCGGCAAGTTCGTCTTTTCCTGCACCGAGGCCTACCGCATCGAAGGCGGCAAACTCGGTGCCCCGATCAAGGGCGCGACGTTGATCGGCGATGGCCCGACGGTGCTGACCAAGGTCATCGGCATCGGCAATGACATGGCGCTCGACGAAGGCATTGGCGTGTGCGGCAAGGGCGGTCAGTCGGTCCCGGCGGGCGTCGGTCAGCCGACGCTGCTGGTCGATGGCCTGACCGTCGGTGGGACTTTGGCCCAACCTTAGCAACCTTAGGGGGCCGGAACGGCGCTAATCGCGCAGCAGATGGTTGACCGGGCCAAGGTTGAAGCCGGCGCCCTCGACGCACCGCTCGAGCTCCTGGCGCGCCATGCCGTCCTCGCTCTTGGCCACCGCCCACGCCAGCGCCGAGCGGTTGCCCGATCGGCAGAACGCGAACAACTTGCCGCCGCTCGCCGCGTGCATCGCCTCGCGCATCGCCTCGACATCGCTCGGCCCCATGCCGCGCACGATGGGCACGTGGCGATACTCGACCCCGGCCGCCTTGGCCGCCGCCTCGATGTCGGCGCTCGCCGGCTGGCCCGCGTCCTCGTCGTCGGGGCGGTTGTTGATGATCATCGTCACGCCCAGCGCTTTCAGCCCGGCGACGTCAGCGGGCGCGATCTGGCCGTTGACCAACGTATTGTCGTCAAGCTGCCGGTGCATCTTCACCCTCCATCGCCTGAGCAAGCGCGGCCAGCAGCGACTCGCCGTGCCGTTCCAGCTTGGTATCGCCGATCCCGTCGATGGCGGAAAGCGCCATCAGGCTCGACGGCCTGGTCAACGCCACGGCGCGCAGCGTCGCGTCGTGGAAGATGACGTAGGGCGGCACCCCTTGCTCCTTGGCCCGGTCGCGGCGCCACGCCCGCAAGGCCTCGAACAACGGGTCGTGGGGGAAGTCGCTGGCCCCGCGCCGGGCCTTGCGGGTGCGCGGCGGCGGCACCGCGATGACGACCCGCTCAGCGCCCTTGAGGATCGCCTTGGCGCCGGGGCCGAAGCTGAGCCCGCCGTAATCGTCGGCACGCAGGGCGTCGCGCGCCTGCAGCGACCGCGCCACGGGCCGCACCAGCGCCAGTTCGTCCGCGCCCATGATGCCGAACACCGACAATTTGTGATGGCCGAACTGGCGGACCTTTTCATTGTCGTCCCCGCCCAGCACCGCGGCGAGGTGGGCAACCCCGAACCGCATCTCGGTGCGGAACGCCGCGCTCAGCAATTTCTGCGCGACCTCGGTGACGTCGATCGTCGCCGGCGGCTCCAGGCAATTGTCGCAATTGCCGCATGCCTCGGGCGGCTCCTCGCCGAAGTGGCGCAACAGGATCGCCCGGCGGCAGGTCGCGGCCTCGACGAACGCGGCCAGCGCGTTCAATCGCTCGCGCTCCTGCGGCCGCCGCTCCTCGTCGATTTCCTGCTCGATCCGCCGCCGCGCCCGCGCGAAATCCTCGGCGCCCCAGAACAGCCACGCCTCGGCCGGGTCGCCGTCGCGCCCGGCCCGGCCGGTTTCCTGGTAATAGGCCTCGATCGATTTGGGGATGCCGGCGTGGGCGACGAAGCGCACGTCGGGCTTGTCGATGCCCATCCCGAACGCCACCGTCGCCGCCATCACCATGTCTTCGCTGCGCACGAACGCCGCCTGGTTGCGCTGGCGGACGGCGGGGTCGAGCCCGGCGTGGTAGGGCAGCGCGCGGCGGGCATCGCTGCTCAGTTGGACGGCCAGTTTCTCGGTCGCCACCCGGCTGGTGGCATAGACGATGCCCGGCCCGGCTTCGCCCTTCATCAGTGCCTTCAACTGGCTGCCGACGCCGTCGCGCGGGCGGACGTGATAGCGGATGTTGGGCCGGTCGAACCCGGCGACCATCAGCCCGTCCTCGGGGATGCCGAGCTGGACCAGGATGTCGGCGCGGGTGCGCTTGTCGGCGGTCGCGGTCAGCGCCAGCCGCGGGACTTCGCGATGCTGGTCGAGCAATGGCCTGAGCAAGCGATAGTCGGGGCGGAAATCGTGCCCCCATTCGCTGACGCAATGCGCCTCGTCGATCGCGAACAGCGCAATCTCGATCTCGTCGAGCAAGCGCGCGAAGCCTTCGCCGGTCGCCCGCTCCGGCGCAACGTAGAGCAGGTCGAGCAGCCCCTCGCGCAGCGCGTCGCGGATGGCGCGCGGATCCTCGCTGACGCTGGTCAGCGCGGCGGCGCGGATGCCGATCGCGTCGGCGCTTCGCACCTGGTCGTGCATCAATGCGATCAACGGCGAGATGACGATCCCGGTGCCCGGGCGGGCGAGCGCGGCCAGCTGATAGCATAGCGACTTGCCCGACCCGGTCGGCATCACCGCCAGCGCATGCTGGCCGGCCATCGTCCGCTCGACCACCCCGCGCTGGATGCCGCGGAATTCGGAGAAACCGAAGCGGTGGTGAAGCAGTTCGTCGAGGGTCACTCGGCCGCGTCCTCAAGCTCGCGTTCCGCTGCCTGGCGCTGCCACAGTTCGGCGTACAGTCCTTGCGCGGCGAGCAACTGGGCGTGGGTGCCGCGTTCGGCCACCCGGCCCTGGTCGAGCACGACAATCTGGTCGGCGCCGACGATAGTCGACAGGCGGTGGGCAATGACGATCGTCGTGCGGTTGCGCTGGACCCCGTCCAATGTCGTCTGGATCGCTTCCTCGGTGCGGCTGTCGAGCGCGCTGGTGGCTTCGTCGAGGATCAGGATCGGCGGATCCTTGAGCAACGTCCGGGCGATCGCCACGCGCTGCTTCTCGCCGCCCGACAGCTTGAGCCCGCGTTCGCCGACCATCGATTCATAGCCTTGCGGCAACATGGCGATGAAGCCGTCGATCGAGGCGCCGCGCGCCGCCGCTTCGACGTCGTCGGGCCCGGCGCCTTCGCGGCCATACGCGATGTTGTAACCGATCGTGTCGTTGAACAGCACCGTGTCCTGCGGGACGATGCCGATCGCCGCGCGCAGGCTCGCCTGGGTGACCGTGGCGATGTCCTGTCCGTCGATCGTGATCCGCCCCGCAGTCGGGTCGTAGAAGCGGTACAGCAACCGGGCGAGGGTCGATTTGCCCGCGCCGGACGGCCCGACCACCGCCATGCTCGTCCCCGCCGGCACGTCGAGCGTGACGCCCTTGAGGATGATCCGCTCGGGCTCATAGCCGAATGCCAGATCCTCGAACCGGACATGGCCTTCGCGCACCGCCAGCGGCGCCGCGCCCGGCGCGTCGAGGATTTCGGCCGGGGTGTCGACCAGGTCGAACATCGCCTCCATGTCGATCAGGCCCTGGCGGATCGAGCGATAGACCCAGCCGAGCATGTCCAACGGCCGGAACAGCTGCATCAGCAGGCTGTTGACCAGCACCACGTCGCCCGGCGTGAAGCGGCCCTTCGACCAGCCCCATACGGTGAACGCCATGGCCCCGGCCATCATCGTGTTGGTGATCAGGCTCTGGCCGATGTTGAGCCACGCCAGGCTGACTTCGTTGCGGACGGCGGCGCGGGTGAAGCTGCCGACCGCCTCGTCGTAACGGCGCGCCTCGCGCTCTTCGGCGCCGAAATATTTGACCGTCTCGTAATTCAGCAGGCTGTCGACGGCGCGGCCGATCGCCTGGTTGTCGACGTCGTTCATTTCGCGCTGCAGCTTGGTCCGCCAGTCGGTGACCATGCGGGTGAAGCCGATGTAGATGGCGACGATGGCCAGCGTCGCGGCGACCAGCGCGCCACCGAACTTGAAGAAGAAGATGATGCAGATCGCGGCCAGCTCGATGACCGTCGGGGCGATGTTGAACAGCAGGAAATAGAGCATCATGTCGATGCTCTTGGTGCCGCGCTCGACGACCTTTGTCAGGCTGCCGGTGCGCCGTTCAAGGTGGAAGCGCAGCGACAAGGAATGGACGTGGCGGAACACCCGCGCCGACAGCCGCCGTGCCGCGGTCTGGCCGACCTTTTCGAAGATGGCGTTGCGCAAATTGTCGGCCAGCACCCCGCCGAACCGCGCCCCGGCGTAGGCCAGGACGAGCATCGCCGCCGCGGTCCACAGCGCCTTGTCGCCGCTCATCGCGTCGACCACCGCTTTGTAGGCGAATGGCATGGCCAGCGAGATCGCCTTGCCGGCGAACACCAGCACGACCGCCACGACCACCCGCAGGCGAAGCTCGCGGTCGTCATTCGGCCACAGCATCGGCAGGAACCGCCACAGCACCGCGAAGCTTCCCCTGGTCTTGTCGGGCGGGGCGGCGGGGCTATCCATCGCCTGCACAGGTAGGGCGGCGGGTGGCCAAGGGCAACGGATGCGACGAACCGATTGGAACAAATGCAATTTTCGCGCCGTTTAACAGCCAGTAGTTCGACTGGAGCGGATCATGGGTGTGGGGTTCTTCGTCATTGCCATCCTCGGTTGCGCCGACGGTTCGGCCGCGTGCACCCCGGTTGCCACCCTCCCGACGCGCTACGAGAGCCGTGCCCAGTGCGCCGCCAACACCGCCAGCGCGCTCAGCAACAACAACGACTTCGACTTCCCCAGCCTGCTCGCCGAGTGCCGCTCCGGCACCGCCCCTGCCGCCCAGCGGATCGACGCCCCCAGGGCGCTTCCGGGAATCGCCCGCCGCGGCTGACCCGCCGCACAGTTGGTGAAATCTCCCAACTTCTCGCGCACATTCAGTAGATGACACCGACCGCTTTTTCGCGGTTCGTTGTTTTCATGCGACTTTTTTGAATTGGCACGCTCGATGCAATGTTAGTGGCAGGCCCACTGACGGGCCGATCGAAAAAGGGAAATTACATCATGCTGCTCGCCTACACCCCCGCCCGCCAGGCCGCCATCAGCCTTGCCGGTGCCTTGATCACCGCCTTGCTGTTCGTGACCGCCGCCGTCGGCCCGCTGCCGCTCGTCTAACGCCTCGACCCGGAGACCATCCCATGAACAACCGTTTCGTCCTCAACCGCAGCAGCGCCAAGATCATGGGCGTCGGCGCGGGCCTGGCCGACTGGCTCGGCATCGATGTCCTCATCGTCCGCCTCGCGCTGGTCCTGACCGTGCTGTTCGCCGGCCCGGTCGCCATCCTGCTCTACATCCTCACCGGCTGACTCGCCGCCGACCGCTAGACCCGGCGGGCCAACCCCCGGTGAATTGAACCCGGGGTTGCCAGCGGACGTTGAGCGGGCGAGAGTCCCGCAGATGATCCCGCACCGCCCTGCCGGCCTGGCCGCCCCCAGCCCCTCCGCCCAGCGGAGCCAGGGGTCGTGAACGGCCCCGACATCAGCAACTGGTCGATGATCGTCCAACTGGGCGCAGCGACGATCATGATGATGCTGACCACCTTCATCCATGGCGCCGGCCTGTTTGGCATTTCGCGTACGCTGGGCATCGAGCGCAATCTCGAAACGCAATTGTGCGTCGATCTCGTCACCACCCGCGGCCTGTTCATCACCGTCGGCCTGGTGCTGACAATCTTCGTTCTCCACATGGTCGAAATCTCGCTCTACGCGGCGCTGTATTACGGCGTCGGCGCCTTCTCCACGCTCGCCCGCGCGGTATATTTCTCGGCCATCACTTATGGCACCATCGGCTATGACAATAACGACTTGCCCGGCCGCTTTCAGCTGATCGCCGCGATCGAGGGGATCAACGGCATCATCCTGCTCGGCTGGTCGACCGCGTTCATCGTCACCACCATCTCGCGCATCAGCCGCCATGGCGGATAGGCCGCGAACGCGTTAAGGTCGCCGCGTTCGAACGGGCGCGAAGGGATCAGGCGATGGAACGACAAGGCGACGAGGTCCATCTCAGCGAGACCGAGGCGAGCGGCGCGGTCAAGCCGCACATCGTCCGCTACGTGCTCGGTTTCTCGTTGCTGCTCGTGGTCATCGCCATGTCGGCGATCTGGATCCTCGGCTCGATCCTGTAGCCGCGCATGGCCCGGCTTGGCGCCCTGGCGCGCCTCCTCCGCTGGGTGATGCTGGCCTGGTACCGCGAGCAGGGCTGGGCGCCTGAGGGTCAATTGCCGCCCGACCGCAAGTTCGTCCTGGTCGGCGCACCCCACACCTCCAACTGGGATTTCGCGGTGTTCGTCGGGACGATCGACGCGCTTGGCCGAGACGTCCGCTTCATGGGCAAGAAGAGCCTGTTCCGCTGGCCGCTCGAAGGGCTGATGCGCGGGCTCGGCGGGGTGCCCGTCGACCGCGGCGCGAGCGATGATCTGGTCGCCCAGATGGCGGCCGAGTTCGCGGGCCACGACGACTTCATCCTGGTCATCGCCCCCGAAGGCACGCGCGGCCCGGCGACGCGCTGGCGCTCGGGCTTTTACCGCATCGCTTTGGCGGCCAACGTCCCGTTGGTCTGCGCCGGCCCCGATTACCCGCGCCGCCGCGGGGTGATCGGACCGGTCATCCGTCCCACCGGCGACTATGCCCGCGACATGGCGCCGGCCTTTGCATTCTTTCGCACGCTTGGTGGCAAGCATCCGGAGCGCGGCTTCATTCCCTAGCGGGGCGCCGCGCAACCGTGGCGCGTTTCGCTGCCGATCTTCAGCGTCACCGCCAGCGGATAGCGCCGGTCGGACATGCCGTCGGAGCAACCCGCCTGCGGCCACACGTCCATGCCGAACGGCGCCGCGCCGAGCGACCCGGCATAGCTGGCCGTGGCGCCATGTTGACGGAAACGAGTCCACAGCCGGACGCCGGACTGCCGTTTAGGCCATGAGTAAGTGACGCAGCGTCCGTCGATGTCCGCGCCCCAGAACGGCTCGGTGCCGACCGCGCGCAACATCGAGCCGGCGATCGGCTTGCCGTCCTGCTGATGGCACGGCGACACCGGCGACACCGGTGAGGGCGACACGGCCGCGGCGGGGCAGGCGGCGGCGAAGCCGTGGGCGCCGTTGGCGGGGACCGGCGGCAACGGCCCGATCGCGGTCGCGCCATAGCTTGCGCCGGGGCCGGCGCGGAGCATCGCCTCTAGCGCCGGTGGCCGGTTGCCGGCGCCGGTGACTCCGCCGCCGCCCAATCGTCCGCGCACCTTGACGACCAGCGCGACGACGTCACCCCCACCGCCAAACGACAGCCGCTCCTCGCTGCCGATCGGGGTCACGCCCGGCAGCGTGACGAGCAAGTCGGGGCTTGGGGCGATGCACGCCAGGTTGAGCACGGGTTGACGGCCGCTCGTTGCGAACGACAGGCTAGGTCCCTCGCTGCTGATTTGCAGGCTCCAGCCGCCCTTGATGACTGGATCGCCGGGCGCTGCCGGGCGAAGCGTGGACGCGGGGGCGGTGGCGATTGCCTCGTTGGCCGGCTCGGCGGGGACGGCCGGCTTGCACGCCGCGAGCTCGCCGGCCAGTGCCCATGCCAACCGCGTCGGCCATCGCTGCGTCATCCTCATCCCTTTCCTCCAACGAACCGCAGTAGCGCCGGTGCCCGCACGGGCTTAGCATGGCCAGCGAAGGAGTCGCCCCATGCGCCATCTGTCCGCCCTGTTCGCTTTCGCCGCCCTCATCGCCACGCCCGCGCTCGCCGCCCTGCCGACCGGGGCCAGGGCGCCCGACTTCCGCACCATCGGCGCGCTCGGCGGCGAGGCATTCAAGCTGCATCTCGCCGATCAGCTTCGTCACGGCCCGGTGGTGCTCTATTTCTACCCCAAGGCGTTCACTTCGGGCTGCACGCTCGAAGCCCATGCGTTCAGCGCGGCGATGCCCGATTTCCGCAAGGCCGGGGCGCGGGTCATCGGCATGAGCGCCGATGGCCTGCCATTGCTCAAGCGCTTTTCGACCGAGGCCTGCCGCAACGCCTTCCCGGTCGCCACCGCGAGCACGGCGGTGATCAAGGCCTATGACGTGGCGATGCCGTCGTCCGCCGGCGCCCCGCCGGGGATGACCAGCCGCATCAGCTACGTCATCGCCCGCGACGGGCACATCGTCATGGTTCACGACGACCTCGACTGGAAAGACCATGTCGCCAAGTCGCTGGCGGCGGTGCGCGCCCTGAAGAAGTAAGCGGCCTACCGCGCCGCGGCCTTGATCGCTTGCTCGACCATGGCGGGCGGGGCTTCCTGCTGCAGCTGGTCGAACGTGCACTGGCGCGGCGCCTTGTCGGGACGCCAGCGGAGGAAGCCGGTGCCATGACGGAAGCGGCGCCCGGTGACCTGGTCATAGCGCACCTCGGCGACCAACTCGGCCCGCAGCGGCTGCCATTCGGCCGAGCGGGCATTGGCCCAGCGGCTCGGCCCGCCCGGGGCGTCGCCGGTAAAGCCGGGTGCTTCGACCAGCGCTTCCAGCCGGGCGGTCAGGGCGCTCTTGTCGAGCGCGGCAAAGCCCGAGGTGAAGCCGACATGATGGAGCAGGCCGGCGGCGTCGTAGAGGCCAAGCAACAGCGAGCCGACCTCGCCGCCGCTGCTGGCGTAGCGGAAGCCGCCGACGACGCAGTCCGCGGTGCGCAGTTTCTTGACCTTGACCATCGCCCGATCGCCCGGCTGGTAGGGCGCGTCGCGGCGCTTGGCGACGACCCCGTCGAGCGCGCCGCCGGTGCGCTTCAGCCAGGCCGCGGCGGTCTTGACCGACAAGGTGAAGGGCGACAGGCGCAGCAACGGGTTGCGATGCGCCGCGACCAGCCGCTCGAGCGCGGCGCGGCGGCGGTCGAGCGGCGCCTCGGCGAGGCCATCTTCGCCCGGCGCCTCCAAACAGTCGAACAGCATCATCAGCGCCGGAGTCTCGGCCGACAATCTGGCGATGCGGCTGGCCGCCGGGTGGAGCCGCTGCTGAAGCGCGTCGAACGACAGCGACGTGCCCACCGGGATGATCAGCTCCCCGTCGAGGACGCAGTCAGGCAACGCCGCGAGGCCGCTGACGACCTCGGGGAAATAGCGGCCGAGCGGTTTGCCCGACTTGGACATCAGCACGGCTTCACCGTCGCGGACGAACGCCAGGCAGCGAAAGCCGTCCCACTTGGGTTCGTACTGCCAGCCTTTACCAAGCGGCAATTGCTCGGCCAGCTTCGCCTCCATCGGCGGCAGGTTGGCGGGCAAGGGTTCGGCGCGGGGCATGGCGGGACAACCGGCCAACGCCGCGGTGGTTTCCTTCGCCCGCCGCTTCGGTGTAGCGTAGTGGCGGGACATCCCGTCCCGCGGAGGATGCGGCCATGGCCAAGGGGCAGAAGAAATCCAACAAGGAAGCGCGCAAACCCAAGTCCGAGAAGAAGAAGACGATCGCCGCCAATCCGTCGACCAAGGGCAACGTCCAGGGCCTCGAGAATTTCAAGAATTGAGCGCCGCCCCGGCCGATGACGAGGAGTATGCGTTCGACGAGGCGTCGGGCGAATGGCTGCCCGCGAGCCAGCTGGCGACAGCCGCTGGCGGCGAGGCGCCGGCCGAGGTCCGCGACGCGGTCGGCAATGTGCTGGCCGACGGCGACCAGGTGACGTTGATCAAGGACCTGACCGTCAAGGGCGCCGGCCAGACGCTCAAACGCGGCACATTGATTAAGGCGATCCGGCTGACCGCTGACAGCCAGGAAATCGACTGCCGGTACGACGGCATCAAGGGGCTGGTGCTCCGCGCCGAATTCGTCCGCAAGCGCTAGCGGGCAGGCCCAACAGAAGGTCACTCGCCGCCGCGACAGAACGAGCGCGTGTCCATGAAGCCTTGGCCGCGCTCATGACGATCCTCATCGCCGCCTACATCGGGATCCTGTTCGCGCGCCTGTAACGGCGGCGTTGGAACAAGAACCGGAGTTCAGTCATTGTGTCGTTGAAGCAACGACCCGCCGTTTACTTTCCGTTTACTGGCATTAACCGCTTCCCTTTCCGCGTCATCACCTCTTTCTTGACCTTGATCGAAGGGAAACGCGTGCCCATCACGGCTACCAGACTGCTGATCTTCGCCGCATCGGCAGCCCTCATGGCGCTGCCCGCCGACGCCGGCGACCGCCGCGCCGACCCGCTTGCCCCGCTCCCCGCCATGGCCTCGAACGACGAAGTGGTTGTCACCGGCCGCCGCCTTTCGCCACCCGCCGGCCCCGATGCCATGGGCACCGCGACGCTCGCCGCCGGGGTGACCTTGTACGACGTGCGCTTCCGCCGCGTGTCGGCCGCCGACCGCGCCGATCCTGCGGTGCTGGCGATCGCCGCCGGCCTCGCCGGGCTGCCGCGTCAGCTCCAGCTTGCCCGGGTCAAGAGCCTGGTCGAGCGCCGGGTGCGCCTCGCCACCGACCTCGAAACCCTGGGCGTATCCGATTATTGGGAGCCCGCCGGCGACACGCTGCGCCGCGGCAAGGGCGACGGCGAGGACATCGCCATCGTCGAGATGCAGGCGCTGGCCGCCGCCGGTTTTCCCCGCGACGATTTGTACATCAGCGTCGGCCGCCATCCCCGGCTCGGCGCCCATGCGGTGCTGATCGCCCGGGTTGGCGCCGATTATGCGATGCTCGACGCGACCGAACCGACGGTGGTCGATGCCAGCACCCGCAGCAGCGGCCATTTCGTGCCGATGTTCTCGATGGGCACGCGTGGCAGCTGGCTTCACGGCCTGCGCCACGGATCGGCGATGACGCTGGCGAGCGCGCGGCGCTGACCACCCCCCGTTAATCGCGCCGATCTTTTCCGCGGAAAAGCGGGTTTTTTCGACCGGTACGATCGCCTCGCCCCGGCCAGGGGTTCGCCTCGTCGCTAATGACGCAGCCCAACCGCGTCGGCGCTTGTTAGACCAGGCATGACCAACCCCAACCTGCTTCGCCCGGGCCTGACCGCGATCGCCGCGGTCCTCGCTCTGTCTTCCACTCCACTGCTGGCGCAGGAGGTCACGGCCCCGCCCGCGACAACGCCGCAGAGCGTCCCCGCCGCCGATCCCGCGCCCGCCGCGGCGCCGGCCTTGACGACCACCCCGACCGAATTCCTCACCACTCCCGATCCGCTCGCCCCGACTGCAGCGGTCACGCCCAAGGCGACGGCGAAGACAACTATCCTCCGCCGCACCACCGTCACCCGCACCGTAGCGCCGATCGCCGCCAAGACGCGCATAGTCGCGCCGTCGGCAATCGCGCCCGTTGCCGCGCCCGCGCCGGTCGAGGCCGCGCTCGCCCCCGCGGCTGTGCCAATGACGCCGCCGCCGGTCGCAATGGCACCGCCAGCGCCTGTCACGGCCCCCGCGACCCTGAGCGACGAGACCTTGCCGATCGCCGGGGCCGCTGGTTTGGGCCTGCTGGCATTGGCAGGCGCCGCGTTCGCCATGCGCCGCCGCAAGCGCCGCAACGAGGACGAGGTGACCGAAACCATTGAGCGGCAGGAGCCGGCGCCGATGCTCGCTGCCGAGCCCGCCGTCCCGAGGCGTGCGTTCGACTGGAGCCCGAGCGGCCCCGTCGCCGTCGGCACGACCGTGGCGGCAAGCGACGCAATGCTCGCGCCCGACAGCAGCCATTTCGACGCGGCGATGTCCGGTCCGACGCCCGGCAACCCGTCGCTGTCGCTCAAGAAGCGGCTCAAGCGCGCGGCCTTCTTCGAGCAGCGCGAGCGCCAGGTCGCGGCCGGCATCGCCAAGCCGTTGCCGCTCGATGCCGGCCTGCCCGAGACGATGACGAGGAATTCACCCGCACCTAGCCCGGCCAAACCGCGGCAGAACGTGTTCAGCAGCAGCGGCGGATATCGTCTGCAGCCGGTCTGATCGCCGCGTAACCAATCGACTACGCGCCGTCGTCCCACCCCCGGGCGGCGGCGCGTTCCCGCGATTTGCAGCGCTGCCCGCCGCGCCTAGGGTGGGCGGATGGATGACTCCGACCCGTTCAACCTGGCGCGCTTTATCGCGGCGCAATCGGGCGGCGTGTACGAAACCGCCTTGGCCGAACTGAAAGCGGGGCAGAATCGCAGCCACTGGATGTGGTTCATCTTCCCCCAGCACCGCGACCTCGGGCGAAGCGCGACGGCCAGATATTACGGCCTGTCGGGGCCCGCGGAAGCCGCCGCCTTTGTCGCCCACCCGTTGCTCGGCCCCAGGCTCAGGGCAAGCATAAGGGCGATGGCGGCGCAGCTCGCCACCGGCCGCACCGCCGAACAGATCCTCGGCCCGGTCGATGCGCTGAAATACCGCTCGTCGATGGAAATGGTCGGGCGATGAGCGCGTCCGACGCCCCGCTGCGAATCCTGGTCGATGCCGACGCCTGCCCGGTCAAGGACGAGGTGTACAAGGTGGCGTGGCGGCGCGGCGTGGCGGTCAAGGTGGTGAGCAACATGCGGCTGCGCGTGCCCGACCATCCGCTGGTCGAGCGGGTGGTGGTGGCGGACACGTTCGACGCCGCCGACGACTGGATCGCGGCGACGGCGGGGGCGAAGGACGTGGTGGTGACCGGCGACATCTTGCTGGCCGACCGCTGCCTCAAGGCCGGCGCCACCGTCATCGGCCACAACGGCAAGCCGTTCACCGAGGCGGGCATCGGCGCGGCGATCGCGACGCGGGCGATCATGGCCGACCTGCGCGTCGCCGCCGACGGCCTCACCGGCGGCCCGGCGCCGTTCGCCAAGGCCGACCGGTCGCGGTTCCTGCAGGCGCTCGACGAGGCGCTGGTGCGGCTCAGCGCCACTCCAAGGAGATGATGACGCCTTAATTGCGGCTCCCGGCCGACGGAGGTGAAGAAGTGTTGACGCTTTGTCCATTGTCGACTGCGCCGCCTTCGCACCCACCGCCCCGGCAATAAAAGATTGCGCGACGCGGCTCATGGCAACGACCGAACTGATAACTGGCGGCGGCAAGCTCAGACCGGACGCCAACTACGCTGACGTCACCTTCTACCCAGGACCTTGCGCCGAACAAACCCTGCTCCGGAGTCCATGTTTCCACATAAAATCCGTTGGGGTCGGCGCGACCGAGGAAGGTCGAGCCACGCTCGCCATCGTGCGGCACGATCGAGGTCAAGCGCATTGAGGACGAACAATATGATTAGCCCGAAGGAAGGCCGATGGTCATGAACGTTCCTTCCCCGTCATGCTGCGTGGCCAATGCCCCGACCACGGCGATGATGCGGTCGACCGGAACGCCAGATGCGTTGGATATCAGCGTGGCTAGTGCCGAACAGGCCATGTCGTCGGAGCACTGCTTGCCCAGGTCGGTGATGCTTATCGGGCCGCGGACATTGTCGATGTGGGTCGACACGACGACGAAATCGCTTTGCCCGAATTGCTGGCCCATCGCCGACTGGGAAATCAAAGCGCACACGCCCAGAGACAGGGCCGCCGTTGTTGATTTGATGAAGGTCATTGCCTTGTCCCCCTGCGCCCTCGTCTTTGGGACGGGTGCGAATACGACTCGGCGGGTTCAGGATGCGCGATGAAGGGCAATTAATCAACTATCGAGCGAGCGACGATGTGAGCGACGAGGAGGCGCTGGGGCGGTTGGGGCGGGGCTGAGCAATGCGCGCATTCGTCCTCGAACTGCCCCCGGCAGTCCGAGTTCGAATGTTCACAATGTTCGCGGTCGTGGGGGGTTTCGCTGGGGGGCGTGGGGCGCTCGGCGGACGACGGCGGGCGGCCCGCGGTGGCGGCATCGGTGAGTCGTGACGATCCATCGGCCAGCTTGGAGCAGGCGAAATCCTACAAGTGAAGCTTTTTGCGCGGGAGACGTGCCACCAACTGCACAGCGGCAATCTGTCGGGCTGGTGGTCGCGCCGGATCAACCGCGAACATCGGCTGGTGTATCGGGTGACGGGAAAGGGCGAGGCGCAGGCGCTCGAAGTGACGCAGTGCCGGTATCATTATTGAGGGCACTGTCACCGTAATCCTCACCGTAATCCGACGTCTGCCGCCTTTTCCAGTTCCGATTTAGTGGCCTGAGCAGCTTGTAGGAGTGAAAGCCCAGAAAGCATGGCCGGCCGCCAATCGAGCAAGCTCGTAATGTCATGAGCAAAACCGAACTGCTCAATTCTGATTCGCCTCTCCTTAAATGTGCGGCCGTTCTCATCGACCTCCTCAATTGAATGCTCAGTCAACTCGGATCCAAACGATCCTACGCCAATTCCGACGACAATCTCATCAGGTATCGTAAAGATTGGCGAACCGCTCATGCCAGGACTAAGCAGGAAGCTCAGTTCTATGCCGTTCGGATGGTCACCGACAGCCATGTCTCGCGGCAATGTTGTGCGTACGACATAGCCCCGATGAGCCTTGATGCTCATCCACAATGCATCATCATCATCTTTGAGCGAGGCGGAGAGGGGATAGCCCAACGTTGCTACTTCCTGCCAAGGAGCTAATTGCCTCAGCCCCAACCTCAGAGGCCCTTGCGTCGAATACTGAGTGGCCCCAATCGCCACATCGTAAGGGAACGGCGCAATCTCGTGTTTGAAGACGCGCGCTATTATGCTTGCTTCACCAGTCCCGCCGTTGCTTTTGCCGCAAACTCCAACTTCTTGCCCGTGAAGTGACGCATGCGCTTGGGCATCCGTCAGAACGTGAGCGGCGGTGAGAAATATTCCCCAGTCATTTATGAGGAACGCAGTGCCTTGTATCGATCTGAGGTGCGCCTGATCGCCGATTTGTTCAAAGGTGCAAACCGGCACAACATAGCTCTGGAGAAACGTAGTCTCCGTCATTCGGCCGCCGGTAAATATAAATCCCCGACCTCGCGGTAGCGTTCGCTCATTTCGGCCGAAGTCCGGTCCATCGTCAGCGCGTACCCATAATAGTCAGCCATTCGTTGCCCCTTATCATGACCCAAAGAGAAGCAAAAATTCGCCCCGCGATCACTGCGATTGCCGCCGTCATCGCTTTCTCCACCCCGTCATTCGCCCAGAGCGTTGCTCCGCCTGTCGCCGCGACACCGGCACCGGTGGTCGTGACGCCGGCACCGGTCGCGGCCGCTCCGGTCGCCGTGGCGCCGATTGTCCCCGACACGCCGATCGTCGCCGAGACGCCGTTTGTCGCCGATTCGGTCGCGGCGGAAGCGGCGCCTGTGACGCCGGCCGCCCGCAGGGCGACGGTGACGAAGACGACCGCCGCGCGTTCGCACCCGGCGCCGGCTCGCGTCGCCCGTGCCGCGCCCGCGGTCGCCGCCGCACCCGCCACCGCACCCGCCATCGCGAGCGCCGTTCCGGTCGCCGAAGCGCCGCCGGTGGCGCCGCTGCCGGTTCAGCCCGAAGCCGCGCCGGTCGCCGCCCAGCCCGCGACCGCCAACGCGAGTTCGTTCGACGCCATGTTGCCGGCCGCGGGCCTTGGCGGACTTGTCCTTCTCGCGCTCGGCGGTGCCGGGCTGGCGTTACGCCGCCGCAAGCGCCGCGCCGCCGAGGCTGAAGAGGCCGAATTGCACGACGCCCATTTGGCCGCCATTGACGACGCCGAGCCGGTGATGATTGTCGAACCAGCGCCGGCAATGGTCGTCGAGCCCGCGCCCGAGCCTGAGCCTGCGCCAATAAAATTGGAACCCGCCTTCGTTGCGGCCGCTGCACCCGCGGCCGCGTCAGTTCCCGCCGCGGCAGCGACGCCCGAACCCTCGCCTGAAATCGACGGCCCGATCACCGGCGTGCCGGAGGGGATCGACGTCGCGCCGGGCAGCCACGTCGAGGCCGCCTACGCTGGACCGAGCGCGGACAATCCCTCGCTATCGATCAAGAAAAGGCTGAAGCGCGCGGCCTTCTTCGACCAACGCGAGTTCCTGGTCGAGGCGGGCGAGGCGGCGCCGATGGCGCTCGATGCCGGACTTCCGGACGCGGTCGAGCCGCCGGGGCAGGGCACCCGCTAGCTCGACCGACAAGCGCCGCCGTCCCAAGAACGGGCGGCGGCGTTGTGGTGCGTGAATCCCTGCCGGGCAGCGAGGCCGGATCAGTCGGCCGCGACGTAAATCTCACCGCCATCATCGTGGAAGCGTTTGGACATTGCCTCCATCCCGGCTTCGGCTTCCTTGATTGACCCTTCGACAGGCTCAGGGTGAGCGCTGGGGGTGGGGTTAGCCTTGGCGAACTCTCTCACCTCCGCACTGATCTTCATGCTGCAGAATTTGGGCCCGCACATGCTGCAGAAGTGGGCGGTTTTCGCTCCCTCCGCCGGCAACGTCTGGTCGTGGTATTGCACCGCCGTATCGAGGTCGAGGCTGAGGTTGAACTGGTCGCGCCGGCGGGCGTCGATGCGGGGGTGCCTCAATCACTGCCACTTTCGCCGCGCCCCTCGCCCTTCCAGCGGAACAGGAGCCAGGCGATGACCGCGAACAGGATCCATAGCGCGGTGTTGAGGAACAGGCCGGTGCCGACGAACAGGAGGTTGTGGCGGAGGAGGAGGAAGCCCTTCGATACGCTGCTCAGCTGTTCGGGCGGGAGCGCCTCGAGCGCGTCGATGGCGAGCTGCTTGAAATTGGCTTGCTGAAGCATCAGCCCGATCAGCGACAGCATGCCGATCGCGTAGCAGGCGAAGGCGGCGAGCCTGAGCGGCAAGCGGGCGCGATGGAGGAAATAATAGATCGCCACGACCATCGCGAAGTTGATCGTGATGACCTGCGCGAACAGCGTCGCATATTGCGCGTTGACGTCGCGGATGATGCCGAGCAGTTCGACTTCGGTCATGGCGCTTTTCCCCTTGGGTTCGCTCAGCAGCCCGCCGGAACGCATTTGCGGGGGATGAAGCCCGCCGCGCCGCCTTCGAGCAGCCCCGCTGCCGCGGCGAGGACGCCGGTCTCGGCGCGCCATGCGAGGTAGCGGTCGTAATGGTCGAAGCTGTCCCATTGCTCGGTCAGGACGATGGTCGAGCGCTGCTCGTCGAGCCACGAATCGAGGGTGATGCAGCCGTCATAGGCGCGGGTCTCGGGGAGCAGGGTCTTGAGCGTGGTGGTCAGTTCGTCGAGCTTGCCGGGGGCGGCGTGGAATTCGGCGATGACGGTGACGGGCATGGCGGCTGGTCCTTTGGTTGTACGCGGCTGAACACGGTGGGGTGTACGCGGTTGAACACGGTCAGGGGCGCCATGTGGCGGCGATCAGTCGGTTGCGGTCGGCTTCTGTTTCTTGGCCACATGCGCGGCGATCTGGCGGTCGAGGTCGGCGATGCGCTGGCGCTCGGCCGAGACGCTCGGCAGCCCCTTGAGGCGGCACGTCGCCCACAAGGTCCGGCGTTCGGATTCGAGGGCTTTCAGGTAGAGGTCGGCCATCAATCGTGCTCGCGGTCGCCGGCGCCGACGTAGAGTTCATTGCCGCCGTCGCGGTAGCGTTGGGACATTTCGGCCATGCCGGCTTCGGCTTGTTCGGGGGTGGGTTCGGGCTGAGAACCCCCTCCACCAAGTTGCACTTGGTCCCCCTCCCCGTCCCGGGGAGGATTTAGCTTCGCGAACTCCCGCACCTCGGCGCTGATCTTCATGCTGCAGAATTTGGGGCCGCACATGGAGCAGAAGTGGGCGGTTTTGGCTCCCTCCGCCGGTAACGTCTGGTCGTGATATTGCTCGGCGGTGTCGGGGTCGAGCGACAGGTTGAACTGGTCGCGCCAGCGGAAGTCGAAGCGGGCGCGGCTGAGGGCGTCGTCGCGCAGCTTCGCCGCGGGGTGGCCCTTGGCGAGGTCGGCGGCGTGGGCGGCGAGTTTGTAGGTCACCACGCCGACCTTGACGTCATCGCGGTCGGGGAGGCCGAGGTGCTCCTTGGGCGTGACGTAGCAAAGCATGGCGGTGCCGTACCAGCCGATCATCGCCGCGCCGATGCCGCTGGTGATATGGTCGTAGCCGGGCGCGATGTCGGTGGTCAGCGGGCCGAGCGTGTAGAAGGGCGCCTCGCCGCAGACTTCGAGCTGCTTGTCCATATTCTCCTTGATCTTGTGCATCGGAACGTGGCCGGGGCCCTCGATCATCACCTGGACGTCGCTCGCCCAGGCGCGCTTGGTCAGCTCGCCCAATGTGTAGAGTTCGGCGAACTGGGCCTCGTCATTGGCGTCGGCGATGCTGCCGGGGCGCAGGCCATCGCCGAGCGAGTAGGCGATGTCATAGGCCTTCATGATCTCGGTGATTTCGTCGAAGCGCTCGTAGAGGAAGCTCTCCTGATGGTGGGCGAGGCACCATTTGGCCATGATCGAGCCGCCGCGGCTGACGATGCCGGTGACGCGGCTGGCGGTCATCGGCACGTACGGGAGGCGGACCCCGGCGTGGATAGTGAAGTAATCGACGCCCTGCTCGGCCTGTTCGATCAATGTGTCGCGATAGACTTCCCAGGTGAGGTCCTCGGCGATGCCGCCGACCTTTTCCAATGCCTGATAGATCGGGACGGTGCCGATCGGCACGGGCGAGTTGCGGATGATCCATTCGCGGGTGTCGTGGATGTTGCGGCCGGTCGACAGGTCCATGACCGTGTCCGCGCCCCAGCGGATCGACCACACCATCTTGTCGACCTCGGCGGCGACGTCGCTGGCGACCGCCGAATTGCCGATGTTGGCGTTGATCTTGACGAGGAAGTTGCGGCCGATCGCCATCGGTTCGGATTCGGGGTGGTTGATGTTGTTGGGGATGATGGCGCGGCCGCGGGCGACCTCGTCGCGGACGAATTCGGGGGTGACGTGGTCGGGAATTGCGGCGCCGAAGCTCTCGCCGTCGCGGACGTGGTCCTTGAGCATGGCGCGGCCGATGTTCTCGCGGATCGCGACATATTCCATCTCGGGGGTGACGATGCCGCGGCGGGCGTAGTGCATCTGGCTGACGTTCATCCCGGGGCGCGCTCTCAGGACGCGGCGGCGGACGTTGGGGAAGGGGGCGACGCCGCCCGAGCGGTCCGGGCCGAGCTGGCCATTGTCCTCGGGGCGGGCTTGGCGGGCGGCGACTTCCTCGACATCGCCGCGATTGCGGATCCAGTCGCGGCGGAGCTCGGCGAGGCCGGCGTTGATGTCGATCGTGATCGCCGGGTCGGTGTAGGGGCCGCTGGTGTCGTAGAGGTTGAGCGGCGGTTCGCTCGACGACGGTTCGAGGTGGACGGCGCGCATGGCGACGTTGAGGTCGCCGACGTGGATCTTGCGGCTGCCGCGGATCGGGCCGGTGGTAACCTTGGGGGCAAGTTCGGTGCGGGCGGGAATGTCGGCCATCATCTTCTCCAAAATCGGGAAGGGACGGCGCGCTGGCCTTCCCTCCCTACGCCGGTGTAAGCCGGATCAGGTTCGACGGGTCGCAGTCGTGAACTGCCTCTCAGCCGCTGTCGGCTCCCCGGGGATGGCTCCGCCTTACGGCCAAGCCGGGGGCGAGGGAAGCCTTGACCGGCAGCGTCGCCTCGGCTGAATGCGACACCATGGCCCGCCTGACCCATCTCGACCGGCTTGAGGCCGAAAGCATCCACATCCTGCGCGAGACGGTGGCCGAGGCGAGCCGGCCGGTGATGCTCTATTCGATCGGCAAGGACAGCGCGGTGATGCTGCATCTGGCGAAGAAAGCGTTCTTCCCGGCGCCGCTGCCGTTCCCGTTGCTGCATGTCGATACGACGTGGAAATTCGCCGACATGTATGCGCTGCGCGACAAGGTCGCGGCCGAGCCGGGGATCGAGCTTATCGTCCACAAGAATGCGGACGCCGAGGCGGCCGGGATCAACCCGTTCGACCATGGCCCGCTGCACACCGATTTGTGGAAGACCGAAGGATTGAAGCAGGCGCTTGACGCGGGCGGCTTTGACGCGGCGTTCGGCGGCGCCCGGCGCGACGAGGAGAAAAGCCGGGCGAAGGAGCGCATCTTCTCCTTCCGATCGGCCAGCCACCGCTGGGACCCGAAGCGCCAGCGGCCCGAATTGTGGGCCAATTACAATGTCAGCAAAGCGCCCGGGGAATCGATGAGGGTGTTCCCGCTGTCGAACTGGACCGAGCTCGACGTGTGGCAATACATCATGGCGGAAAGGATCGAGATCGTGCCGCTGTACCTGGCGGCGCCGCGGCCGGTCGTGGAGCGCGACGGGCTCATCCTAATGGTCGATGACGAGCGGTTCCGGCTGGCCGAGGGCGAGGTGCCGGCGATGCGCTCGGTGCGGTTTCGGACGTTGGGCTGCTACCCGCTGTCGGGCGCGGTCGAGAGCGAGGCGACGTCGATCGAGGCGGTGGTGCGCGAGATGCTGCTGGCGACGACCAGCGAGCGCCAGGGCCGGATCATCGACCGCGACGGCGGCTCGGGCAGCATGGAGAAGAAGAAGCAGGAGGGGTACTTCTGATGGCGAAGTCGTTCGCCCCCGACCCGCTCATCGCGTCCGACATCGCGGCTTACCTCGACAAGCAGAAGGCCAAGGAGCTGCTGCGGTTCATCACCTGCGGCAGCGTCGACGACGGCAAGTCGACGCTGATCGGGCGGTTGCTGTTCGACAGCCGGCAGATCTTCGAGGACCAATTGGCGAGCCTCGAGGCCGACAGCAGGAAGGTCGGGACGCAGGGGCAGGAGATCGATTTCGCGCTGCTCGTCGACGGACTCAGCGCCGAGCGCGAGCAGGGCATCACGATCGACGTCGCCTATCGCTTCTTCGCCACCGACAAACGCAAGTTCATCGTCGCCGACACGCCGGGGCACGAACAATATACCCGCAACATGGTGACCGGCGCCTCAACCGCCGAGCTGGCGGTGCTGCTGGTCGACGCGCGCAAGGGCGTGCTCGAGCAGACCCGGCGGCACTCGATCCTGGCGCAACTGGTCGGGATCAAGAGGTTCGTGCTGGCGGTCAACAAGATGGATTTGGTCGACCACGACCGCGCGCTGTTCGACGCGATCGTCGCCGATTACCGGCTGTTCGCGGACAAGATCGGGATCGAGGACTGGCTGGCGATCCCGGTGTCGGGATTGAACGGCGACAATATCGCGGGCGGCAGCGCGGCGATGGAGTGGTACGACGGGCCGACGCTGATCGAGCATCTCGAGACGGTGCCGATCGACAGCGATGCCGATTTGGCCAAGGGATTCCGCCTGCCGGTGCAGTGGGTCAACCGCCCCGACCAGCATTTCCGCGGGTTCGCCGGGCTGGTCGCGAGCGGGCGGGTGGCCCCGGGCGACGAAGTGCGGGTGTTGCCGAGCGGCCGGATAACAAGTGTCGCCCGGATCGTCACGATGGGCGGCGATCTGACCGAGGCGGTCGCCGGGCAATCGGTGACCCTGACGCTGGCCGACGAGGTCGATTGCTCGCGCGGGGACGTCATCGCCGCGGCCAAGGACAGCCCCCACGCCGCCGACCAGTTCGAAGCGACGATCGTGTGGATGGCGGAGGAAGAACTGGTCGCGGGCAAGGGCTATTGGCTCAAGCTGGGCGCGCAGACGGTGACGGCGAACGTGGCCGAGCCCAAATATCAGCTCAACGTCAACACGCTCGACGAACTGGCGGCCAACACGCTCGACTTGAACGCCATCGGTGTGGCCGAAGTGACGACCGACCGCGACCTGGTGTTCGAACCCTATCGCGACCCCGCTGGCGGGGCGCCCAACCGCGCGCTCGGCGGGTTCATCCTGATCGACAAATTGACCAATGCGACGGCGGCGGCGGGGATGCTCCACTTCGCGCTGCGGCGGGCGGAGAATATCCATCGGCAGGCCTTGGACGTCAGCCGCGCGACCCATGCCCAGTTGAAGGGTCAGCAGCCGGCGGTGCTGTGGTTCACGGGCCTTAGCGGCGCCGGCAAATCGACCATCGCCAACCTCGTCGAGAAGAAACTGGCGGCGCGCGGGCGGCATACGTTTTTGCTCGACGGCGACAATGTGCGGCACGGGCTGAACAAGGATCTGGGCTTCACCGAGGCCGACCGGATCGAGAATATCCGCCGCGTCGGCGAGGTCGCGCGGCTGATGGCCGACGCCGGGCTGATCGTGCTGACCGCCTTCATTTCGCCGTTCCGGGCCGAGCGGGCGATGGTCCGGGCGATGATCGCGCAAGGCGAGTTCATCGAGATCTTCGTCGATACGCCGATCGAGGCGGCCGAGGCGCGCGACGTCAAGGGGCTCTACGCCAAGGCGCGGGCCGGCGAATTGCCCAACTTCACCGGCATCGACAGCCCCTATGAGGCGCCCGACGCGCCCGAACTCAGGATCGACACGACCGCGATGACCCCCGAGGAGGCGGCCGACGCGGTCATCGCTTTGCTCGACGGACGGCGCGGCTAGAAGCTGTAGGCGAGGCCCAAAGCGGCGAGGGTCTGCCTGGGGCTGCCGCGGAGCGAGACGATCGGCGCGGCGGCGAAGTCGTTCTTGAGGCGGCCGTAGTTGACGGTCCCGAACAGCGACAGGCCGTGGAGCAAATTGCCGGTGATCGACTGGTTGGCGAGCAGGCCGACCTTCCAGTTCTTGAACCCGCCCTGCGCCTTGTAGACGGGCAGGCCGCTGGCGAGCGATTGGGCGGGCGTGATCGAGTAATAATAATCGGCATAGCCGTCACCGGCCCATTCGGCGCTGGCCGAGGCGCCGATGTAGAGGGTCTTCGACAGAGGGGTGCCGAAGTCGATGGTCGGGGTGATCAGCGTCGACTTGTGGGCGTTGCCGACGTCCTTGACGACATCGACGCGGACGCTGAGCGCGTCATAGGGGTTGGTCAGGCCGTGATAGGTCAGGCCGGCGAACCCGCCGACCTCGATCGCTTTCCTGCGCCGCGGCAGCAGGTCGACAATGTCGTCCTTGACGTGGCCGGTGCGGTTGAAGCGGACCCCGGCGATCGGGCCGGCATCGAAGTCGAGCTTGCCCGAGCCGCGCGGCACGACATCGACATAGAGATAGGTGGCGCGGGTGAAGAAGCTGATCCCGCTGACCCGGCCGCGGATCGCGGCGGCGGGCGTTAACTTGTGCTCGTTCGACCCTTCATAGTCCGGCATCCAGGCGGCGCCCGCGCCGATGGTGGAGGTGTCGCTGCGGTCGCTGGGGTCGGGAAGCGACGCGTCGCGCTGCTGGGCGAGAGCCGGCGTCGCACAAGCGGCGCAAGCCAGCGCGGTGATCATCCAGCGAACCATCATATTCCCCTTGTTGCGTACGCGTACCGACAGGCGTTGGGGGGTTAGCGCACCCAGTCGCGCGAAGTTCCATCGGCGGTGATGGTGCGCAGGGCGTGGCCGCTGCCGTCGACGGGGATGAACAAATAAGCGGTGCCGGCGGAATCGGCGAAGGTGCCGAGGCCGACCACGGCGAGCGGCGTCGAGCCGGCGTAGAGCGTGTCGCCGGTGCGGCCGATGGTGAGGGTGTTGCCGGCGTTGCGGAAGGTGCCGAGGTAGCGGTTGGCGATCGCCGGCGACAGCTGACCGAGGGCGACGACGGCGCTCTGGGCGGTGACTTCGGGCGGTGCCGGCGCGGGCGGCGGGTGTGGCGGCAGGCAGGCCGACAAGGTCAGCGCCGCGGCGAAGGGAAGGACCAAAGTGAAACGCATGCGAACCTCCGTCAGCCGGGGCGGACATGGGGTTCTACGCGCGAACGCGACGTTCGTTGCCGCGGCGCTGCGTCAGTCGCCCTCGCCCGGGTCGGGGGTAAAGTATTTATCATACTTGCCCTCCTGGCCTTTGAACTCGTCGGCGTCGGCCGGGCTGTCCTTTTTGCGCGTGATATTCGGCCATTGGGCGGAAAAGGTGGTGTTGAGCTCGAGCCATTTTTCCTGGCCATTCTCGGTATCGGGGAGGATCGCTTCGGCCGGGCACTCGGGCTCGCACACGCCGCAGTCGATGCATTCGTTGGGGTTGATGACGAGCATGTTCTCGCCTTCGTAGAAACAATCCACCGGGCAGACCTCGACGCAGTCCATATATTTGCATTTGATGCAGGCGTCGGTGACGACGTAGGTCATGGCGGTGGATCTCCTCTTGCCAGCCGTCGCTAAGTGGCGGGGCGGCCCTCGTCAATCTCCTCATAGCAAGCGCGCGCTTCGGCCGCCGGGCCGCGGCGATGGGGCAAAGCGGCGACACGCAGGACGCGGACCCGGCCGTGGAGGGGAAGGGCGATGACGCTGCCGAGGCGGACGAGGTCGCTCGGCCTGGCGGCGTGGCGGCCATCGATGCGGACATGGCCCTCCTCGACCAGCGCCTGGGCGAGGCTCCGGCTTTTGGCGAGGCGGATGAAGAACAGGAAGCGATCGATACGCAAGGCCGGGCGCTATCGCTTGAGCTTGGCCAGTTCGGCGAAGGCGTTGCCGGGGCGCGGGGGGTCGGTGCGGCGATGCGGGCGCTGGGCGCCGCGCCACTTCCACGCTTCGCCGGCCGGGACGAAGCCGATTTCGGCCATCAGCTTGCGCACCGTTTCCGGATCGAGGCCAAGGCTGGTGACCATCGCCTGGTCGACCGGGTCACCGCTGCCCGCCGCCTTAACCAGATGGGCGTGGGTGGCGAGCCGGTCGGCGAGGTCGACGCGCAGCCAGCGGGTGCCCAGGCGGCGGAAGGCGAGGCCCGCGCCGCGCGGGTCGGCATCGCCGTCGAGCACCGCCGCCGAGGGGTCGGGCAGGCGCGGCATCGGCTGGCCCGAGCGGACGCCGAGCAAGGCGCCGCGCCAGCGCTGGGCGCCGGGCTTGAGCAGGCCCTGGCTGAACAGGTCGAGCGCGCCGAGGCGGACGCGCAGATGGTGGAGCGCGTGGCGATCGGCCTTGTCGAGCTGGCCGAGCTGGGCGGCGATGGCGCGGCGCGGCAGCAGCCCGCCGGCATCGACCAGCATCGCGGCGAGCGCGCGCACCCCGGCGCTGGCCGAGCGGTCGGCGGCGGCGGCGGCGAGGCGGCGGAGGACCGGCAGGTGGCGCGCGACCTCGGCCTCAACCCAGCGTTCGAGCCGGGCGCGGAGCGCGGCGCGGCGGGCGGCCGACAGCCGGTCGAGCGGGCGAGCGGTGCGGACTGCGGGCTCGAGCAACGAGCGACCGGGCGCGAGGCGGGCGAGGATGTGCCCGTCCCAGCCGATCGCCAGCCCGGCGGGCCCTTCGATCAGCCGGAACTCCTGGTCGGGAGCGGCGCACAGCGCGGCGGCGCGGCGGTCGAGCTCATCGCCGAGGCGGCGTTCGGCGGCGGCAAGCAGGAGTCGCTTGTCGGCGTGGGTGGCGGTCGGATCGACAGTGAATTCGAAGCCGGCGAGGTGGCCGATCGGCTCCGGCCCGACCGACACTTCGCCATCGGCGGCGACGGTCACCGGCAGCGCATCGGCGCCGCGCGCGCCAATGTCGCGGACGAGGACGGCGGTGCGGCGGTCGACGAAGCGCTGGGTCAGCGCCAGATGGAGCGCGTCGCTGAGGCGGCCTTCGACATATTTGGTCCGCTCGGCGCCCTTGGCGGGGTCGGCCAGCCAGTCGGCGCGCTGGGCGATATAGGCCCAGCTGCGAATGCCGGCGAGGCGATCGGCAAGCGCCTCGATATCGCCGGCAACATTGTCGAGCCGGGTGACTTCGGCGGCGAACCATTCGTGGGGGATGTGCCCCCCTTCGCCGATGTAGCTGAACAGGCGGCGGACCATGCGGGCGTGGTGCATCGGCCCGACTTTGCGGAAATCGGGCAGGCCGCACACCGCCCACAATTTGCGCGCGCGGGCCGAGCGGGTGGCGGCGATGGCCGGATCCTCGGCGATCAGCTTCAGCACGGCGAGGTCGATCGCCAGCGGGGCGGGGCGAAGCAACGGATCGTCGCTGCGCGCCTCGAGGCTGTGGATGAGCTCGGTGACGGTGGTGAAATCGAGTTCGGCGCTGCGCCAGTAGAGATGGTCCAACGGGCGGAAGCGATGCTCCTCAATCGCGGCGATTTCCTCCTCGCTGAAATGGGCGCCGGCGTCGCCGCCAAGGCCCAAGGTGCCGAAGCTGCCATCCTTCTGGTGACGCCCGGCGCGGCCGGCGATCTGGGCCATTTCGGGGATCGTCAGGCGGCGGTCGCGGTGGCCGTCGAATTTCTCGAGACCGGCGAAGGCGACGTGGGTGACGTCCATGTTGAGGCCCATGCCGATGGCGTCGGTGGCGACCAGGTAATCGACCTCGCCGCGCTGGAACATCGCCACCTGGGCGTTGCGGGTTGCCGGCGACAGCGCGCCCATGACGACCGCCGCGCCGCCCTTGAAACGGCGCAGCATCTCGGCCAGCGCGTAGACCTGCTCGGCCGAGAAAGCGACCACGGCGGAGCGCGGCGGCAGGCGCGACAGCTTGACGCTGCCGGCGTAGCGCAAGGTCGAAAAGCGCGGCCTGCTGACGATCTCCGCCTCCGGCAGCAGCTTGCGGATCAGCGGTTTGAGCGTGTCCGAGCCGAGGATCAATGTCTCCTCGCGGCCCCGCGCGCGGAGCATGCGGTCGGTGAAGACATGGCCGCGCTCCGGATCAATGCCGAGTTGCGCTTCGTCGATCGCGGCGAAGGCGAAATCGCGGCCGCCCTCCACGCCTTCGCCCTGCACCGACCCCTCGGCTCCGCTCGGGACAGGCATGCTTTCGGCGGTGGTCAGGAAGTAACGCGCGGTCGGCGGGACAATGCGCTCTTCGCCGGTGATCAGCGCAACCTGTTTCTCGCCCTTCAAGGCGACCACCCGGTCATAGACTTCGCGGGCGAGGAGGCGCAGCGGGAAGCCGATCACGCCCGACGAATGCGCGCACATGCGTTCGATCGCCAAGTAGGTCTTGCCGGTGTTGGTCGGACCGAGGATCGCCCGGACCAGGCTGTCGCTGCGCGGTGCCATTCGCTTAATGTGGCATGCCCCGCGCCAAGCGCAAGCGGCGATCCCGGCGACTTTCAATCCTTCTTAACCATGATGGGTCAGAAGGGGAGCGAACCGGCCGTGGTGGCGGGTGGCGGGAGCTCTTACTTTTGTATCAATCGCGCGACTGGCAGGTGGCGGGGGGCGCGGCGGTTGCAGCGCCGCGCGGGGTCGTGCGCCTGGCGCCGGCGGCGGTTGCGGCCGCCGTCGACGCGCCGCGTTTCCGCCTGGCCGTCGACCTTGGCGAGGAATTGTTCTCGGCGAACTGGTGGCGCGGGGCGGCGACGCTGGCGCTGATGGCGGCGACGCTGGGCGCGATCACGCCGTGGCCGGCGCCGCTGCCGGGCGGCAACGCCGGCCTCGTCAGCGACGAGCAGCAGACGCAATTGACCGCGCTGGGCATCGCACCCGCCCGCAGCGGCGGGCTGAGCGGCGGCCGGATGGCAGCCAGCGCCCGGGTCGAGACATTGATCGCCGCGCCCGAGCGGGCCCATGTCCAGCTCAGCGTGCGGATCGGCGGCGGCGACCGCATCGGGCCACTGCTGGCGCGGATCGGCGCCGTCCCTGCCGACGCGGCGCGAGTCGCACAGCTCATCGAGGCGCAGGCGCCCCACGGCTTCGCGCCGGGCACCGCTATCGATATCCGCCTTGGCCGCAAGGGCGCCGCCGGGCAGCGGCCGATCGAGCGGGTCGCGCTGCGCGCCAGCCTAGACCTTAACCTGGCGATCGATGCCGTTGGCGGCGGCTTCGTCGCCACCGCGACCCCGATCGCGGTCGACGCGACTCCGCGGCGGATTCGCGGGCGGGTCGGCGACGGCCTCTACTGGTCGCTGCGCGCGGCCGGAGTCGCGCCGGCGACGGCGGGGGATTATCTGAAAGCGCTGGCGACCCAGATCGACGTCGGCAGCGAACTCACCGCCAACGACCGCTTCGACCTGATCATCGCCAACCGCCGCACCGCGACCGGCGACAGCGAGGCGGGGGCGTTGCTCTACGCCGGGATCGAGCGGATTGGCGGCCGCCCGGTCCAGCTGATGAAATGGAGCGTCGGCGGGCGCAACGACTGGTACGAGGCATCGAGCCTTCAGGCGGTCAGTTCCTCCGCCATGCTGTGGCCGGTCAACGCCCCGATCACCTCCGAATTCGGGATGCGCTACCACCCGATCCTGCACTTCGCGCGGATGCACAAGGGAATGGACTTCGGCGCCCGTTGGGGCACGCCGATCATCGCCCCCGCCGACGGACAGGTCACCGCGGCCGGATGGGCCGGCGGCTATGGCCAGCAAGTCCGCCTGGCCCATGGCGGCGGCATCGGCACCAGCTTCAGCCACATGAGCCGGATGGTGGTTTCGCCGGGCATGCTGATCCACCAGGGGCAGGTCATCGGCTATGTCGGGACGACCGGCCTGTCGACCGGCCCGCACCTCCATTACGAGACCTACGTCAACGGCGTCGCGGTCAACCCGCGCGGCGTCCGCCTGGCCAGCGCGCCAGCGGCCGACCCTGGGGCGCTCTCGGCGTTCCGCGCGCGGTTGAAGGCCCTGATGCAGAGCGCCAAGGGCTGAGCCCCGCCGACCGCCGTTGGCAGATTGGTCGATCAGCGAAGACCGTTCGACGATGCCGCTGTCGCCGACCGAAACCCACCCTAAATGCGCGTCGAAACCCACGTGCGCCGGCGCCCCGTTGGCCGCACGGTCTCCCGGCCTCCACTGTTGGAGAGGAAGAGGGAGAAAAACGATGGTCACCCGTTCCAATCACGGTCGCATCGCGACGATAAGTGGTGTGGTCGGCCTCATCATCGCCGGCGCGGCGACGGCCTTGCCAGCGCAAAACTCGGTGACGGTGTTGAGCGCCCGCCTGCCCGAACAACTATTCACGGCGCGGGTCGCTTACGCCGACTTGAATTTGGCGCAGCGGCCCGACCGGGCGATTTTGGCAAGACGAGTTGACGCGGCGGCGCACCAGGTATGCCGCCGGGCTTCGTACCAGCCGGCCATGAGCTTTGACGAGGAGTCGGGTTGCCGCGGCAGCGCCTGGACGGGCGCGCAGCCGCAGATCAGGCAGGCGACGAAGCGCGCCGAGCAAATCGCGGCCAACGGCGTGTCATCGATTGCGCCCGTGGCGATCGCGGTGAGTGCCGCGCTCTGACCCGAACGAACAGGGGCAACGCCGGTGACGGGTTGCGGCTTTAGCGGCCGTGCCCGCGCCAGCGCTTGATGGTGCGGTCGATGATGCCGGCTTCGTCGCCGGTCTGGCGCCATAGTTCGGCGAAGCTCGGGTCGGACGAGGCCGGGCGCTTTTCGGGCTCAAGGTTGTCGAACCGCACCCGGATGGGAATGGCGACACCTTCGCCGCAGACGATGCATTCGCGGTTGCGAAGCGCGGGGATGGCATCGAGGAAGCCGCGCGCGCCTTCGGGCATGGCGGCGCGGACGCAGGCCTGATCTCGTTCGTTGTTGAGGCGCATGGCGATGATCGTGCCGCACTGCGACAGCACGCCTTCGGCAAGATCCGACGGGCGCTGGGTGATGAGGCCGAGGCTGACGCCGTACTTGCGGCCTTCCTTGGCGATCCGCTCGAGGATCTTGCGGACCGCCTGGCCCGACGCATTTTCGTCCTTGGGGACGTAGCGGTGAGCCTCTTCGCAGACGAGCAGCAGCGGGCGCTGCGCCTCGGTCCGCGACCAGATGGCGTAATCGAAGACCATGCGGGCGAGCACCGAAACCACCACCGAGGTCACTTCGGACGGGATGCCCGACACGTCGATGATCGAGATCGGGCGGCCGTTGGACGGCAGGCGGAACAGCTTGGAGATGAAGCTACCCATCGAATCGCTGACCAGCATGCCCGAGAACATGAAGCTGTAGCGCGGGTCGGATTTGAGCTCGTCGAGCTTGGTCTTCAGCCGCTGGAACGGCAGCGTGTCGCCGGCGCGGTCGAGCTTGCCCATTTCGTTGACGAGGATCGTGTTCAAATCGCTGAGCAAATAGGGGATCGGCGAATCGACCGTGACCTTGCCGAGGCTTTCCGCGGCCTTGCCCTTGAGGCGGGCGGCGAGGAGGCATTTGGCGAGGATGTCGGCGTCGCGCTGGCGCTCGGCGCCGTCGGTCGTCAGCAGCACTTCGCAATGCTCTTCGAAATTGAGCAGCCAGTAGGGCAGCTGGAGGTTGTCGACGTTGAACAGCTCCCCGCAGCTTTTGAACGCGGCCGAATATTCGCCGTGCGGATCGATCATCACGATGTGCCCTTCGGGCGACAATTCGGAGATGCGATGGAGGATGAGCGCGACCGAAGTCGACTTACCGGTACCGGTCGAGCCGAGGATCGCAAAGTGCTTCGACAGCATCGGGTCGATGTACAGAGCGCCGCGGATGTCGTCGGTCGGGTAGACGGTGCCAATCTCGACGTGGGCCGAATCGTCGGCGGCGAAGATGGCGCGCATGTCGTCGGTGGTGACCGGCAAAATGGCGCAGCCGGGGATCGGGTAACGAGTCACGCCGCGGCGGAAATTGACGAGGCTGCCGACCGCGGTCTGCGAGCCTTCGCCGAGGAAATCGACGTTGGCGACGACCACGCCATCGTCCCCGGCGCACAGGGTGCGGACGTTGGCGATCAGCCAGCTGCTGCCGACTTTCATCTTGACCTGGCTGCCGACCTGGCCGGACATGGAGACCGAGGGGTCGGGATGCTCGGCCAGCTCGTGCAGCCGGGCGGCATCCATCACCACGCGCGAGCCGGAGCCGGCGATCTCGACGACCGAGCCGATCGGCGGCAGCTTGGCGCCGCTGGACGACGACACCCGCCCGCCGACGGTGGCGGCATGATCTTCCTCGCTGTAGCTGCTCATCTCGTCGAGGAACTGCTTCAGATTATCCGTCATCAGGCACGCCACCCATGTTATTTTGCACGATGGCCAAGGGCTTAGCGGATAGCGGTTAAGAAGGTCTTAGGCGCGGCGCCGAAACAGCATCGCCGCGGCCCAGCCGAGCCCGAGCGACAGCAGCACCGAGGCGAGGCCATAGAGGAAGCCGTACTGGCGCGCGGCGATCGCAATCGACCGTTCGAACCCGGCCTTGCCGACGTCGACATCGCGGGTGGCGGCGGCGACCACCTTGCCGCGGTCGATGAGGAAGGTTTCGGTGGTGTAGGTGCCGACCGGAACCTGGCTGGGGATGGCGATGCGGGCGCGATAGAGCACGCCCTGGCTGATTTCGACGCCATTGTCGGTCTGGGCATAGAGGCCGGAGCGGCGGCGCAGGTCGAGCAGGCCGGATTCGAACCGCCGTTCCTTGTCGGGCAGCGCGCCGCCGCCGGGCGACAGCTGCAAATCCTGGAGGCCGAGCTCGTAAATCGCCGCTGTTCGCTCATCGACCAGGTCGCGCATCGGCCGCGACGAGGCGACGGCGTAGAATGACGGCGCCGAGCGGAAGCGGTTCGAATCGGCGTTCATCCAGATGCCGGCGATCTTCTGTTTCTCGCGCACCACGATCGGTTCGACCGGGCCCTTGAGCACGACGACGATGTCGGCCGGGCGGGCGGGGACCTTTCCGCCGGGATAGAGAATGGCGCCGAACAGCAATAATTGGGCGCCGTTGAAGCTGTAGCGTATTTCGACCGAGCGGGCGGAAATGTCGGGCACCAGCACCGGCTTGGCCTGGGCCATCAGCAGCGGGGCGAGGCCCGTCAGAAGAAGGCGGATCCTCACAGATATTCGATCGTGAAGATTTCATCGGGGCGCCAGGCGAGGCCGAGCGCCATCCGCGCCGCGACCAGCAGGATGACGACTGCAAGCGCAAGGCGCAGCAGGTCGGGCTTGATACGGGTGGCCAGGATCGCGCCATATTGGGCGCCGATCACGCCGCCGATCAGCAACAGGCCGGCCAGCACGATGTCGACCGCATGGGTGGTCATGGCGTGGATCAGGGTCGTGACCGCGCTGACAGCGAGGATCATGACGAGGCTGGTGCCGACAACCACCCGCGCCGCCATGCCGAGCAAGTAGATCATCGCCGGGACGAGGATGAAGCCGCCGCCGACGCCAAGCAGCACGGTGAGGATGCCGGCGATGAAGCCGAGCGCCAGCGGCGCCAGCGGTGAGACGTAGAGCCCCGACGCGTAAAAGCGCCAGCGCAGCGGCAGGCTGGCGACCCAGCGGTTGTGGTGGGGCTTTTCGGTCGAGGCGGCGGCGGGCGTGATGAAGCCGATCGCCACCAAGGCATCCTTGAGCATCAGCCCGCCGATCGAACCTAGCAGCAGGACGTAGAGGAAGCCGATGACCAAATCGATCTGGCCCGAGCGCTGGAGCATGCGAAACAGCAAGGCGCCGAGCAGGCTGCCGGCGGCGCCACCGGCGATCATCACCGCGCCCATTTTCAAATCGACCCCGCCGCGGCGCATATGGGCATAGACGCCCGACACGCTGGCGCCGGTGATCTGAGTGGTGGCGGAGGCCACGGCGACGGTCGGCGGGATGCCGTAGAAAATCAGCAGCGGGGTGGTGAGGAAGCCGCCGCCGACGCCGAACATGCCCGACAGCACACCGACCAGGAAGCCGAGCGCGATCATCAAGGGCGCATTGACCGACTGGCCGGCGATGGGGAGGTAGATGTCCATAGGCGTCGCGCGCCACGCTAGCCGCAACCATGCGGCAAAACCAAGACGGCGTGTCGTTTATCGTCGGATATGCGTCAAAAATCCGCGGCCAAAGTCACCACCGGGCCCGAACCGGGTTCGGCATTGCCGAGCGCCTTGTAGCGATAGTCGAGGTGGGCGCGCATCGATCGGCCGACCTTCATGCTCAGCCGCGGCCCGACATCGAGCCGGCTAAGGCCGGGCTGGGCGCCACCCCACAGGCCAAGCCCGCCGGAGAAATTGCGCCACAGGGGGCGGGTCAGGGTCGCCGACCCATCGACGAACAAGGCGCGGTGGCGCGGACCGACCACGCCGCCCTGGAGATAGGCGTCAAGCACGAACCGGGCGGCAATCGGCCGGTCCCACACCCCGCCCTCGGCGAACAGGGCGAAGGCCGAGCGGCCGGCGCCGCGCCCGAAGGCCTGGCGCCGCTCGGCGGTGACCGCGAGGGGGATCGATGCGAACGGCTGATAGCGCAGGCCGGCGGCGACCTCTCCGCCGCGCGTGACCGAACCGATCGGCGCGGTGGCGCGCAAGCTGGCGGCGAAGTGACTGTCGAAGCGATACAGCAGTCGCGTTCCCGCCTGGCTCCCGCCAAGCATGCCGTTCGACGCCAGCGATGGCGCGCCGGGGCGTCCGCGCAGCATCGCCCAGCTGGTCAGCTGCAGGCGGTCGAAGCGCGCGGTCGATGCGACAGAACTGGCCGGATCGGGCATCCGCCGAACCCGCCCCCCCGACGCAATGCGCGACAGCGGCCATTGGTCGAGCGCCGGCACCGGCTGGCTGTAATATGGCAGGCCGGGGGCGTCGGTCAGCTCGGCGTAGCGCGGTGCCGGACTGCGCAGCGCCCGGCGGCGAGGTTGCGAATAGAGCGCGGCGGGCGGCGGCGCTGGATAATAAGAATAGGCCGGCGGATAGGGCAAATAGGCAAAGGCCGCGGGCTGGATCGGTTCTGGCGGGGTGAGGTTGGTCGGTTCGAGCGGCGGCAGTGACGCGGATGGCACCACCGCCGCGCTGGCCGGGGCGGGGAGGTCGAACGCCAGCGCCTCTGCGCCCGGGACAAGGCCGAGGCTGACCGCGCGGATGCCGGCCCAGGCGGCGACGGCGATCCCGAGGAAGCGCAGCGAATGGCTCATGGCGCGACCAGCCCGGCGGGGAAGATGTGGGCGGTCTTGTCCCACGCCACCGGCCCGCCGCGGCGGTGGATGGCGAGGGCGCGGAGGGCGGCGCGGATGGCGATCCAGTTGCCGACGAGCAAGCGGGGGATCGCGCGCAAGCCTTCGCGCCAGCCATAGCCAAGCGTCGTGAACAGCACGCGCATCGCGATCCGCCACAGCAGCAGCCAGGCGTTGATGGCGAGCAGGCGCATCAGCATCGGCCCCGGACGGAAGACCTGGGGCGCCCCAAGCGCATGAGCCAGCGCCAGCTCGCTCCACATGAAGGCGGCGAGATAGCCGGCGAGGAGCAGCAGCGCGGCCAGCGGCCCGCGCCGGTCGCGCATCCGGAACCAGCGCTCGCCAAGCCCGCCGCGCCAGCCAAGCCGGTCCCAGCCGGTCATGGCGATGCCGCCGATCCAGCGCGCCTTCTGGCGCACCGCGGCGGACAGGCTCGACGGGAAATGACCCCGGCTGGCGACCACGACGCGGCTGCCCCGGGCGGCGGGGATACGGACGAACAAGGTGCGATAACCAAGCGCGCCGAGCCGCAGGCCGAGTTCGTAATCCTCGGTCAGGCTGGCGGCGGCGAATGGCTCGCCACGGTGGGCATCGGCGAGGCGGGCGAGGGCGACGCGCTCGAGCGCGCAGCCGACCCCGGCGAGCGGGATGGCGGCGCCAACCGCCTCGCGCACCACCAATTCCTTGATGTGCGCCTCGGCAAATTCGTCGGCATAATGGCCGGCGACCCAGCGCGAATTGCGGTCGATCAGCGGGATGACCGGCAATTGCACGACCGCGGCGCGCTCGACCAGCCGGTCGAACAATTTGAGTTCGAGCGGGTGGACGACATCCTCGGCGTCATGGAGCACGACCGCCTTGACCCGGCGCCCGGCGGCGGCTTCGTCGGCGGCGAGCGCGGCGTAGAGCCGGTTGAGGCACTCGGCCTTGGTCGTCGGCCCGTCGGCATCAACTCGTACGACACGGATGCGGGGATCGGCGACGCTGGCGATGGCGGCGGCGGTTGCCGGATCGTTGCGATAATGGCCGACGTAGAGCCGAAAGTCGGGATGATCGAAGCGGGCCAGCGCATGGCTGAGCATCGGCGCGATGACCGTGCCTTCGTCCCAGGCGGGGATGAACACCGCCATCGGCCCGCGTAGCGGCGGCGGCTCGAGCCCGTCGGCAAAGGCGCGCGGGAAGCGGCTGTAGATGGTCAGCGCGCGCCACCCGCGGCGCACGAAATAAATCACGTCGACGGCTAAATCGTCGAGCGCGAACAGCAAATATCCGGCGGCCGCGAACAGCGCCAGCTCGCCGATCAGCGTGTCGAGCAGCAACGCCGTGGTCATCGCCACGTCGCGCCGGACACAAATCGCAAAGTCGGATTCCCGGTCAAGCGACTCCCCTTGGTCGCGTGTGCCGAGCCCGGCGCTTATCCCATAGTTGACCACAACGGACAAGCTCATGTCGGAAGCGGTCCGATATCCGCCCACGTCGCACTCGTTACGCAGACGTATCCAGCGGAACTCAAGGGCGGGCCGGGGCTTTTACGGGATGGTAAGGCGCGCGGCCTTATGATCCCGGCAATCGCTCTTAGGGAGTGCGACTTCGCACATGCTGAACGCTGTCCGCCAACGAATGACCGCTCGCTCGGCAGCCTTGCTGCTGACGCTAGAGGGCGGACTGCCGCGGCTGATGGGCGGCTGGGTCGTGCTGATTGCCGCGGCATGCGGGCTGCGGGTCATGACCAGCCCGCTTAGCGGCGCGCCCGCATCGTCCACCTTGCTCGCCTATTTGCTTCTCGCAGCGGCGCCGATCGCGTCGATGCTCCTGGCTTTGCGCTGGTTTGCGGACGGCGAGCAACTCGGCCAACCTAAGCGCTTCATCGACCGACGCGGCTACCGCGCGATCGGCCTTGCCGCTGCCCGCCGGCACAAATTGTATGGCCCCGGCGGAATCATGGTTTCGCTGCTCGTCGGCCTGCTCGCCAGCCCGGCGCTTCGGGCGATGGAGTATTTCGCGGCGATGCCGGCGTTGTCGGGCCGCGTGCCCCAGTGGCTAGCCATGCTGCAGACGGTGCTGACCCTCGACGTGGTGATCTTTTCCGGCCTCTACGCGATCGCCTTCGTCGCCGCGCTCAAGAAGGTCCCGCTGTTCCCGCGCTTGCTGGCGGCGATCTGGGCAGCCGACCTGGCGATGCAGCTGGGCATTGCCCAAGTTGTCGCCCGCCAGCCCGACCTGCCGGGTCCGGTCGCCGACGCGCTCCATCATTTGCTCGACGGGAATGTGAAGAAGGTGCTGATCAGCATCGCTTTGTGGCTGCCCTATCTGCTGCTGTCGAAGCGGGTCAATTTGACCTACCGCCACCGCCTGCCGCGCTAGGCGCAGGAGAGTCCCGAAAAGGGCTGACGCAGGTTAACAGAAATGCTTGACTTCGCGTTAACCACGGCGCAGCGATTGCCCTTCGGCGTCAGCCATAAAGGGGATGAGTCGTGCAGCGGCGCAAGCAGCTTTTGCAAGACCGGCGGGGAGCCGCCATCGCGGAATATGGGCTGATCGCGGCGATGGTCGGGGCGACCATCGCGGTCGCGTCGCTGGCGCTCGGATCGGCCGTGACGGACGCCATCGAAACGCCCCAAGCTTGCCCCGCCGCGCAGTCAAGCTGCTGAGCCTTTCGCTCGGCGCTTTCCGCGCCTAATCCCGATGTCATGAACGCCGCTCGCGGGGTTGCCGCGCTTTCTTTCGTCGTGATTGCTGGCGCCGGCTTGGCCGCGCCGCCCGCTCGGATCGTCGCGGCCGACGGGGCGTGGGCGGCGCTGGCGCGCGGAGCTACCTGCGAGGCGGCCAGCGCGGCGTTGCTGCCGGCCACGCCGGAGCGGGCGCAGGGACGCGCCAGCCTGGCGTTCGATGCCATTCCCAACGGCCGTCGCGGCCAGTTGGCGCTGCGGCTGAGCCGGCCGGCGCAGCCGGGGTCGAGCGCCCTGCTGACGGTCGGCGCCGAGCCGTTCCTGCTGGTCGCGCGCGGCGACCAGGCGTGGAGCCGCGGGGCGGGGCAGGAAGCGGCGATCATCGCCGCGCTGCGCAATGGTGGCGGGATGCGGGTCGAGGCGCGCAGCGCAAGCGGCGGGCGGATCGTCGACCGCTATGACCTTGCCGGCGCCGCCACGGCGATCGACGCGGCCGCCGCTTGCGCCGCGAACATGCTGGCAAATCGCTGAATTTTCGACTAAGCGGCGCGCCTGCCATGAGCGCCGATACCTCACTGATGCCGATCCCCGGCCCCGTCGACCCCGTGCCCGTGCCGCGCGCGCAAGCGCCGCGCGCCGACGGCAAGCAGGAGCTGGTCGGGCTGTCGCGCGACGCCATCCGCGCCGCGATCGAGGGGGCGGGGCTGGAGCCGAAGCAGGCCAAGCTCCGCGCCAAGCAGATCTGGCACTGGATCTACAACCGCGGGGCGAGCGACTTCGCTGCCATGACCGACATCGCCAAGTCGCAGGCGCCGTGGCTGGCCGAGCGGTTCGCGATCACCCGGCCGCTGGTGGTCGAAGCGCAGGTGTCGACCGACGGCACGCGCAAATGGCTGCTCCGGACACACGACGGCCACGACTTCGAAATGGTGTTCATTCCCGACGCCGACCGCGGCACCCTGTGCGTATCGAGCCAGGTTGGCTGCACGCTCAACTGCCGGTTCTGCCACACCGGGACGATGAAGTTGGTGCGCAATCTCGATCCCGCCGAGATCGTCGGCCAGGTGATGCTGGCCCGCGATGCGCTCGGCGAATGGCCGTCGAGTCAAGACGGGCGGATGCTGACCAATATCGTCATGATGGGGATGGGCGAGCCGCTGTATAATTTCGACAATGTCCGCGACGCCTTGAAGATCGTCATGGACGGCGACGGCCTCGGGCTGTCGAAGCGGCGGATCACCCTGTCGACGTCGGGCGTGGTGCCGATGATGGCGCGCGCCGGCGACGAAATCGGGGTCAATCTGGCGGTGTCGCTCCACGCAGTGACCAAGGAAGTGCGCGACGAGATCGTGCCGATCAACAAGAAGTACGGCATCGATGAACTGCTGAGCGCCTGCGCGGCCTACCCCGGCGCCAACAATGCACGGCGCATCACGTTCGAATATGTCATGCTCAAGGACAAGAACGACAGCGATGCCGACGCGCGCGAGCTGGTGCGGCTGCTCAAGGCCTACAAATTGCCGGCCAAGGTCAATCTGATCCCGTTCAACCCATGGCCCGGCGCGGCCTACGAATGCTCGACGCCCGAGCGTATACGCAGCTTCAGCAACATCGTTTTCCAAGGCGGGATTTCGGCGCCGGTCCGCACGCCGCGCGGTCGCGACATCGACGCCGCCTGCGGGCAGCTGAAGACGGCGGCCGAAAAGCGCAGCCGCGCCGACCTTGACCGCGAGGCCGCTGCCGGGTTGCACGACGCCGCCTGAACGCTATCGCTGGGCCAAAGAGGTGCAGCAATGACGATGTTCGATTCCCTGGTGAACAAACTGGTCAGCCGCGGGCGGCTGACGGTGGTCATGCCCGATGGCAAAAGGCGCAGCTTCGGCCCCGGCCGCGACGGGCAGGAACTGACGGTCCGGCTGGCGGATCGGCGCGTCGCGTTCGAGATCGCGCGCAACCCCCGCCTGGCGATCGGCGAGGCCTATATGGATCAGCGCATCGTGATCGAGGACGGGACGATCCTCGACCTCCTCAGGCTCGTCGTCGGGGCCAACCGGTGGGAAGATGGCGGCGCCGGGCGCAAGGCGCTGAAACGCGGCAAGATGAAGGAATTCACGGCGCTGTTCCGGCGCAACGACGCGATCCGATCGCGCAAGAATGTCGCCCATCATTATGACGTCGGCAACGACCTCTATCGCCTGTTCCTCGACGACGACCTGCAATATAGCTGCGCCTACTTCACCGACCCCAAGAACAGCCTGGAGCAGGCGCAGGCCGACAAGAAGGCGCACATCGCCGCCAAGCTGGCGCTGAAGCCGGGCCAGCGGGTGCTCGACATCGGCTGCGGCTGGGGCGGCACCGCGCTGTATCTGAACCGCGTCGCCGGGGTTGAAGTGCTCGGCATCACCTTGTCCGAAGAGCAGCTCAAGGTGGCGCGCGAGCGGGCCGAGGCGGCGGGGGTCGCCGACCAGGTCAAGTTCGCGCTGGTCGATTACCGCAACGTCACCGGGACGTTCGACCGGATCGTGTCAATCGGCATGTTCGAACATGTCGGCGCGGCGCATTACGACGAATTCTTCGCCACCTGCCACCGGTTGCTGACCGACGACGGGGTGATGCTGGTCCACACCATCGGCAAGCTGGGATCAGCCGGCGCGCCCGACCCGTTCACCGAGAAATGGGTGTTCCCCGGCTATCATCTGCCGTCGCTGAGCCAGATGAACGCGGCGAGCGAGAAGGTGCGGCTGATCAGCAGCGACGTCGAAACGCTGCGGCTGCATTATGCTTATACGTTGCAACACTGGTTCGACCGCGCCGCGGCCAACCGGGCGAAGATCGTCGCGATGTACGACGAAAAGTTCTTCCGCCTGTGGGAATTCTATTTGGCGGGTGCGCTGATCATGTTCGAAAGCGGCAGCGCCTGCAATTACCAGATCCAGTATATCCGTTACCGCACGGCGTTGCCGAACACCCGCGATTACATGGCCGAGGCGGAGGCGAAGTACCGGGCGAGCTGACGCCCGCCCGGTGTGCCTGGCCTAGCGGCGGTTGAGCTCGGCGAGCAAGGTCGGCGCCGGATAGATGTGCTTCAACGCTTCCTCGACCGCGGCGGTCGAGACGACGACGGTGCGGTTGAGCGTCCCGTCATAGCCGTAATTGCCGCCAAACGAGTTGATGTTGCCGTCGAACGCGGCGCCGATCACCGCGCCGTTGCGGTCGATCACCGGCGATCCCGAATTGCCGCCGATGATGTCGTTGGTGGTGACGAAGTTGAAGGTCGTCGCCGGGTTGATGCGCGCCTTGTTGGTGACGAACGCGGAGGCGAGGTTGAACGGCTCCGACCCGGTGGCGCGGTCGAACGTCCCGCCCATCAGGGTGCGTGACGGCACCGCCCGCCCGCGCTCGGTCCAGCCCGCGACCTTGCCGTAGCTGATGCGCAAGGTGAAGGTGGCGTCGGGGTAGAGCGTGTCGCCGTAAGCGGCGAAACGCGCGTCGGCGAGCTTGGCACGAGCTGCGGTGATCGGGCCGTCGTAGCGCTCGTCGACGAGATCCTGGAGCACGCGGTCGCGGGCGTCGAGCTTGCGCGCGAACAGGATCATCGGATCCTTTGAGGCAAGGATCGCCGCCTTGCCGCCGGCCCACAGCATCTTGCGATAAGCGGGATCGGCCATGCGGGTGCCGGTGACCAGTCGCGCCGCCAGCCCCTCGGGCGATTCGCGGCCAAGCAGAAGGCGCGTGTCGGGGTCGTCCGCGCCGAGATATTCGCGCACCTTGCTAAGGCTCCATTCGAGCTTCAACCGGTCGAGCCACGGGGTGATCGGCCGGACGTCGAGCAATTGCTTTTCCATCAGCGGCAAGGCGCTGTCGCTGAAGCCGGGGAGCCGCTCGCCGTTCGGCTTGGTGCGCTCCTCGGCGGCGCGAACCAGCGTCGCGGCATAGCCGTAGAGGTCGCTTTGCGGCTGCAGGAAGCGGTAGGGCAGATAGATGTCGCGATAGGCGCTGGTCGCAGCGGCGATATCGCCCCACGGATTGCCGATCGCGGCATTGTTCGCGCTCTTCGCCTTCAAGTCGGCTTCGTTGGCCGCGATCCGGCCCATGAAGGCGGGATCGCCGAGCGCTTTCACGCGGCCGATGTAGACCTTGAGGCTGTTCTCGACGCCGTCGAGGTCTTCCTTGCCCTCGCGCGCCTTGACCGGGCTCTGCGCCATCGCGCTGATCAGGCGGCCGCGCAGTTCCGAATACGTCGCGACATTGATCGGCGCGGACACTTCGCGGACGAAGGCGAGCTGTTCGCTGGTCAGCAGGCGCTGGGTCGAACCGGGGTTGCCGACGACGAACGTCGCCTCGCCATCGACCGGCGCGCGGGCGACCCAGTCGAGATGCTGCGGGGTGGCGACCGGCTTGCCGTTTTCATAGGCGCGCAGGAAGCTGGCATCGAGCGCGTAGCGCGGGAAGTTGAAATTGTCGGGGTCACCGCCGAACTGCTCGGCGCGCGATTCGGGCGCCCACACGATCCGCACATCGCTGTATTTGCGATAGGTGTAGAGCTTGTACTGGCCGCCGCCGTAGAGCGGGACGACCTGGCAGCGGCTGGTCTTGGTATCGGGGCAGCCGGACCCTTCGATCGCGGCGATGGCGGCGGTGCGCGCCTTGACCGCGGCGATCCCGGTGGCGGCGCCGATCGCGCCCTTGACCTCGCCGGTGACGTCGCGGATCGTGCTGACCACTTCGGCCTGCTGGCCGGGGCACAAGGTCTCCTCGGCGCGGCCACGGGTGACGATGCCGTTCTTGAGCAAGTCGCGCTTGGCGGTCGACAGGTCCTGCAGGCAGCCGGCGACGCAATGGTGGTTGGTCAGGATGAGGCCTTCGCCGGAGACGAAGCTGGCCGAGCAGCCGCCGGTCAAGCGGACCGCCGACGCGCGCACCCGGTCGAGCCACGCCTGATCCGGCGCCCAGCCGTAATCGGCGCGCATCTTGGCGGCCGGGAAAGCGTCGAACGTCCACATCCCCTCGTCGGCGCGGGCGGCGGCGAGCGGGAGCGAAATGGCGGTGGCGAACAAAGCGACGCGGCGCGCGATACGGCTCATGGCAGTCTCTCCTTTTTATGGGGTGGGACTGTGCATGAAAAAGGGCCCGGCGCAACGGCCGGGCCCTTCCATGGCGCAAGGCGAGCGGGGATTAGCCCGCCTTATGCATCTCGATCATCATCTGGTGAGCGGCGCGCATCTCGTCAGGGGTCAGCTTGCCATCGTGGTTGGTGTCGGCGCGGTCGAAATGCTGGAGCGCGGTGGTGGTCGCTTCCTGCAGCGAGACGCGGCCGTCCTTGTTGATGTCGGCCATCTTGAGCATGCCGCCGCCCATCATGCCGCCCATGCCCATGCCGTGCATGCGCATGCCTTGACCCATCGCCATCTTCTCGCCGCCGTTCATGACGACGCGCTGCTCGATGCGCAGTTCGCGGCCCTTGGCGAATTCATCGCGGCTGAGCATGCCGTCCTTGTTGGTGTCGAGCCGGTCGAAGGCGACGTTGGGGTCGCGCTTCATCCCTTCGCCCATCGCCCCGTCGCCCATCGGATGGCGCATCTTCATGTCGCCGTGAGCGGCCTGCATTTCGGCCTGGGTGACGAAGCCGTCATGATTGGCATCGATCTTGGCAAAATGGGCCTGGACCATGGCCTGGACCTCGGCCCGGGTCATCACCCTGTCGGCCATCATCATCCGCATCGGCGACACGGGGGCGACGTGAACGACGGGCGCGACCTGGACGGCCTGCGCCATCAACGGAACAGCTGCGGCAGTCGCCAAGGCGGCGACGATCAACTTGTTTATCATTGGAAGCTCCTCATGATTTATTGATCCAGTTCTACCCGCAGCTTCCTGTATCGCGCTTGAATGGCGGTGGCGGGGGTGGCAAGGCGCGCGGCGCGTTTGCAAGCCTCAGCGGAGTGACAATGGTCGATACGATTCGCCGCGTGGTGCTCGCTTTTTCGGGCGGGCTGGACACCAGCGTGATCCTGAAATGGCTGCAGCAGACCTATGCCTGCGAGGTGGTGACCTTCACCGCCGACCTCGGCCAGGGCGAGGAACTCGGCCCGGCCAAGGCCAAGGCCGAGCTGATGGGGGTCAAGTCCGAGCACATCTTCATCGACGACCTCAAGGAGGAATTCGTCGGCGATTACGTGTTCCCTATGATGCGCGCGAACGCGCTCTATGAGGGGCTGTATTTGCTTGGCACGTCGATCGCCCGCCCGCTCATCGCCAAACGCCAGATCGAGATTGCGAAACAGGTTGGCGCCGACGCGGTCAGCCATGGCGCGACCGGCAAGGGCAATGATCAGGTGCGGTTCGAGCTCGGCTATTACGCCCTCGCCCCCGACATCAAGGTCATCGCCCCGTGGCGCGAATGGGATCTGACAAGCCGCACCGCCTTGATCGATTTCGCCGAGAAGAACCAGATTCCGGTGCCCAAGGACAAGCGCGGCGAAAGCCCGTTCTCGACTGACGCCAATTTGCTGCACACCAGTAGCGAGGGCAAGGTGCTCGAAGATCCGTGGGTCGAGGTGCCCGATTACGTCTATTCGCGCACCGACGATCTGCTCGCGGCGCCGGATACGCCCGAGGAAATCACGGTCGAGTTCAAGGCCGGCGACGCGGTCGCGGTCAACGGCGCGGCGCTGTCGCCGGCGATGCTGCTGACCAGATTGAACGAACTCGGCAAACGCCACGGGATCGGCCGCCTCGACCTGGTCGAAAACCGCTTCGTCGGCATGAAATCGCGCGGCATATACGAGACGCCGGGCGGCACGATCCTCCACGCCGCGCACCGCGCGATCGAGCAGCTGACGCTCGACCGCGGCGCGGCGCATCTGAAGGACGAGCTCATGCCGCGCTACGCCGAGCTGCTCTACAACGGCTTGTGGTTCAGCCCGGAGCGCGAGATGCTGCAGGCGGCGATCGACCATAGCCAACAGCGGGTCGAGGGCGAGGTGCGGATGAAGCTGTTCAAGGGCGGCGTCCACATCACCGGCCGGCGCTCGCCGATGAGCCTGTACAGCGAGAAAGTGGTGACGTTCGAGGATGACGCCGGCGCCTATGACCAGCGCGACGCCGAGGGCTTCATCAAGCTGAACGCGCTTCGGCTGCGCTTGCTCGGGCGCCGCGACCGGCCGTGATCCACGCGCCTGCCGTCCTTGCCCACGAGCCCGCCTCGGCGCCCGAGCCGCCAGGCGCGCCGCGGCCGTGGTGGGAAGGCCGGCCGTTCGTCGCGGCGATGATCCTCATCGCGTTCGTGCCGCTGCTCTATCCGCCGATCCCGCCGCTGGTCGACCTGTTCGGCCACATGGGGCGGTTCCGCGTCGCGCTCGACATTCATGACAGCGCGACGCTCGGCCAATGGTATCAGTATCGCTGGCTGCCGATCGGCAACCTTGGCGTCGACCTGCTGGTCAATCCGCTCGCCAGGCTGATCGGCCTGGAGCCGGCGACCAAGCTGATCGTCATGCTGATCCCGCCGCTGACGGTGGCCGGAATGTTGTGGGTGGCGCGCGAAGTGCACAACCGGTTGCCGCCGACGGTCGCCTTCGCCTTGCCGCTGGCGTTCAGCCATCCGTTTCTGTTCGGGTTCGTCAATTTCGCGCTGTCGATGGCGCTGGCGATGCTCGGGCTGGGCCTGTGGTTGCGGCTCGGGCGGAAAGGCAAGTCGCGGCTGCGCGCGCTGCTGTTCGTGCCGATCAGCTTCATCGTCTTCTTCACGCATACATTCGGGTGGGGAACGCTCGGGCTGATGTGCTTTTCGGCCGAGGCGGTGCGGCAGCACGACCGCGGTTTGAGCTGGTGGCAGGCGGCGCTACGCGCGGCCTATCATGCCAGCGCGCTGGCGCTGCCGGCGGCGGCGATGGTGCTGTGGCGGACCGAGGCCGGCGGCGGCCTCACTACTGGCTGGTTCGCATGGGCGCAGAAGGGCGACTATCTCGCCCGCATCCTGCGCGACCGCTGGCAGTGGTGGGACATCGCCTGCGCCACGGTGGTCTATGCGGTGCCGCTGTTGGCGCTCGTCCACCGCCGCCTGGCCCTGTCGCGCAACCTCGCTTTTTCGGCGCTGATGCTGATCCTGTGCTTCATCCTGCTGCCGCGGATGATTTTTGGTTCGGCCTATGCCGACATGCGCATCGTCCCCTATTTCGCCGCTTTGCTGATCCTCGCCATCCGCTTCGAAGGGCGGACCGACCTCCAGCTGGCGCGGATGCTGGCGATCGCCGGGGTCGGCTTCCTGCTGGTCAGGACCGCCAGCGTCACCGCCAGCCTGTGGATCGCCGCCGACCATCAGCGGGCGCAGCTCCAAGCGCTCGACCATGTGCCCCAGGGCGCGCGGGTCGTGTCGCTGGTGAATTTCGAATGCCACGGCTGGGCGCTGCGGCGGTCCGACCATTTGCCGGCGATGGTGATCGTCCGCCGCCAGGGGTTCAGCAACGACCAGTGGCCGCTCGCGGGCGCCAGCCTGCTCACCGTCCATTACCCCGCCGCCGGGAAATTCGGGCAGGATCCGTCGGAGATCGTGCGCATGCATTTCTGCCCGCGGGAGGGCAATTCGATCGCCGTCCGGCTGCCGGCGATCCCGCGCGCGGCGTTCGACTATCTGTGGCTGCTCGATGTCCCGCCGCTGCCGCCGGAACTGCTAGGTGGCTGGCAATTGGTGTGGGCGGGCGACGGATCGCGATTGTTCAAACGGGTCGATCCGGCCGCCGCAGCACCGCCGCCAGCGACACTCCAAACGGCAGCGGCACCCGCCCGATAAGCCGCCGCTCGAACCCGAAGATGCCGCGCAGAGCACCGTTGACCGCGGCGCCGGGCATCGCGTCGTCGTTGGTCTTGCTGCCGGCCAGCTTGCCCGCCACGCGCGCCGCCGCGACCAACGGGAACAGCAAGGTGTTGAACGGCGACAACAGTTCGATGTCGAAGCCCGCGTCGCGCGCCAGCCGGGCGATATCGGGCTTGCGATAGCGGCGGTGGTGGTGATGGGCGCGGTCGTGCTCGCTCCACATCCACGGGTTGGCGGGCACGGTTAGCAACAGAGCGCCGCCAGGCTTCAGCCGCCCCAGAATCGCCGCCATCAGCCCGGCGTCGTCCTCGACATGCTCGAGCACGTCGAGCAAGGCGATAAGGTCGTAATGGTCGGGCTCGAACGCCGACAGGTCGGGCAACAGGACGTTGCGGATCGGCTTGCCGAAGCGCTTTGCAGCGAGCGCGCGGGCGCCATCGTCGAGCTCGCTCGCCTCGACCGTGCCGAACTCGGCCAACATCGCCAGATTATGGCCGGTGCCGCAGCCCAGTTCGAGGATCCGCGCCTGCGCTGGCGGCTTGACCACCCGGGCGATCAGTTCGCGCAGGATGCGGCCGCGGGCGACGAACCACCAGTGCGTCGAGTCGAGCTCGGCCATCCGATCGAACACCGCGCGATCCATCAGGCGTCGCCGATGCGTTCGCGGATGACGTAGAGCGGGCGACGCTTGGCCTCGGTCAGGATGCGCCCGACATATTCGCCGAGCACGCCGAGCGACAGCAATTGCAGGCCGCCGAGGAACAGGATGGCGACCATCATCGAGGCGTAGCCGGGGACGTCGATCCCGAACGCCAGGGTGCGCACGATGATCACCAACGCATAAGCCAGCGCGCCGAGCGCGACGAACGCGCCGAGGTAGCTCCAGATGCGCAACGGGACGGTCGAGGCCGACGTGATGCCGTCGACCGCCAGCGTCCACAGCTTCCAGTAATTATACTTGGTCTTGCCCAGCTTGCGCTCCTCGCGGTGGTAGCAAACCGCGGCGGAACGGAAGCCGGCCCAGGCGAACAACCCCTTCATGAAGCGGTTTCGTTCCGGCATCACGCGGATGACGTCGACCACCTTGCGGTCGAGCAGGCGGAAGTCGCCGGCATGTTCGGGGATCTTGTCGCTGCTCAGCCAATTGTGCGCGCGGTAATAAAAGTCCGCGGTGATGCGCTTGGGCAGGCTGTCGCTCTCGCGATTGTTGCGCACGCCGTACACCACGTCGTTGCCCTCACGCCACTTGGCGACCATCGCGCCGATCACCTCGGGCGGGTCCTGCAAGTCGACGTCGAGTGGGATGACGGCCAGCCCGCAGGCCTCCTCCAGCCCCGCGGTGAGCGCCGCTTCCTTGCCGAAATTGCGCGACAACGAGAGGGCGCGGACGCGTGGGTCGGCGGCATTGGCGGCGCGCAGCTTGGACAGCGTCGAATCGGTGCTGCCGTCGTCGACGAACAGAATCTCGAACGACGTCGCGACCGGGTCGGGGATGGCGGCGATGATCGGGACGACCCGCGCCAGGAAGGCGGCGATCGCTTCCTCCTCATCCTTGACCGGGACGATCAGGCTCAATTCGCACGATCGCGTCACGCGTATACGTACCGGCGATGAAGCGCGAAGGTGATCAGCGGGGTGACCAGCACCATCGGGATCGTCGGCCACCAGGTCGGCCCGCCGAGGTGGTGGACCAAGAACCAGATGAATCCCTGATTGAGGACGTAGCCGAGGAGGTTGACGGCGACGAAGCGGGAGGCGCGGACATGGTGCCGATCGCGCGTGCCGTGGCCGCGAAAGCTGAACGCGCCGTGGGTGACATAGCTGACCAAGGAGAAGAACAGGAAGACGATGGTGAACGACACCATTGGCCGGAATCCGCCATATTCGGCGAGCGCCCAATAGCCGGCGGCCACGGCGAGCGTGATGACGCCGCCGGCAATGCCGTAGCGCGCCATCTGCACGGCGATCGCGCGCTGTTCAGGCGCGAGGCGGTCGAGGGTCGAATGGATCATTTGCACCTGCGGCCTCAGCCGTTAGAGCGGGCGCGAAGTTTTGCAAGGGTCGCACGGGTGCTGGACAGGGTGAACGAAGTGCTAGTGCGCCGCTGGCGGCTGGTGGTGGTGATTGCCTGGCTGCTTTACGCCGGCTGGTATCTGTTCGACCGGTGGAACGCGATCCGCGGCTTCGGGCTGGGCGATACCGACGACAATCTGCGGCTGGCCCAGGTCCGCGCCTTGCTCGACGGGCAGGGCTGGTTCGACCTTCGCCAGCATCGTCTCGATCCGCTCCACGGCGGCGCCAATATCCATTGGTCGCGGCTGGTCGACTTGCCGATCGCCGGGCTGATCCTGGCGCTGCGACCGCTGGTCGGCGGCGTCGAGGCGGAGCGCTGGGCGTGCGCCATCGCGTCCTTGTTGCCGCTGTTGCCAATGCTCGGCGCGCTGGCGCTGATCGCCCGGCGGCTGATCCACCCGCTGGCCGCGCCGCTGGCACTGGCAGCGCTGCTGTTCGCCGGATCGACCGCGGGGATGGTCCAGCCGCTGAGGATCGACCACCACGGCTGGCAGCTCGCGCAGCTCGCGGTGGCGCTCGCCGGAATGGCCGACCCGCGTCGGCTTCGCGGCGGCATCACCGCCGGCGTCGCCAGCGCCTTATCGCTGACGATCGGGCTCGAATTGCTGATCTACCTGGCGCTGATCGGCGTCGCGCAGGTCCTGTTCTGGGTCGTCGACCGCGACCAGCGGCGGCGGCTGATCGGCTATGCCGCGAGCCTGTCGGGCGGGACCGCGCTCGGTTTCCTGCTGTTCGCGTCGGCGGACAATCGCGGGGCGGTGTGCGACGCATTGTCGAGCGTGTGGCTGAGCGACGCCCTGCTCGGCGCGGCTTTGCTCGCCGGGCTGGCGATGCTCAGGGTCGAGCGGTGGACCTTGCGGCTGGCATTGGCGGCGGCGGCGGGGATCGTGCTGGCCGCGTTCCACGCGCTGGCCTTCCCGCATTGCCTGTCGCGGCTGGAGGGGGTCAGCCCGCAAGCGACCCAGCTGTGGCTGAGCCACGTCAAGGAGGCGCGGCCGGTCTATCGCCACGGCGCGGAAGTGGCGGCGCTGACGCTGGCGTTGCCGATCACCGGAATGGTCGGTTACGCGCTGCTGGCGTGGCGGGCGCGCGGCGATCCCGATCTGCTGCGCCGGACGCTGGCGGTGGCGGCCCCGGCGTTTGCCGCGCTGGCCCTGCTGATGTGGCAGACGCGAACCGGCCCGGCGGCGCAGATGATGGCCATCCCGGGGTCGGTGGCGATCGTCTTCATCCTCGCGCCCTTGGCGTTCGCGTCGAACAATTCGGTGGTGCGGGTGCTCGGCACGGCGCTCGCGGTGGTCGCCGGGATGGGCGCGCTGGTGCCGCTCGGCAGCGATTATTTCCCCAAGGACAAGGTGACCCCGCTGAGCAAGCGCGTCGGCGTCGCCAACCGCCGCTGCCCGACGCTCGCGGCGTTGCGCCCGATCGCGCACCAGCCAAAGGGGACGATCTTCACGTTCGTCGATTTCGGGCCACGGATCATCGCCATGACGCACCATTCCGCGATCGCCGGCCCCTATCACCGCAATTACCCGGCGATCGTCGATTCGATGCTCGCCTTCCGCGGCGACGCCGCCCAGGCGCACGTCATCGTCTCTGACAAATATCACGCCGATTATCTGATGATCTGCCCCGACCAGTCGAGCGCGACCATCTTCATGTCGGAAGCGCCCAAGGGCTTTTACGTCCAGCTGGCGCGGGGTGAGGTGCCGGGGTGGCTGGCGCCGGTCGACCTTGGCCCCAACTCGCCGTGGAAGATGTGGCGGGTGATTGGTTAGCGTCCTTTCGGCAAGTCTGCACCGGCCCGCGCCCCCACCCGGCCACCCATGCAGCATATCCTAGATGGGTGGCCGGGCGGGGGTGCGGGCCGGCACCGAACCAGCAAAACTGAACGAGCTAGCCGGCAAGCCCCGGCAGGCTGCGCTCCAGCCCGTCGAGGACGAACTGGGTGGCGAGCGCGGCGAGGATGACGCCGAGGATGCGGGTGATCATCGCCTCCAGCTTGGCGCCGATGAAGCGCATCAGCGGCCCCGCGGCGAGCAGCGCCAGCAAGGTCAGCAGCAGCACCGCGCTCATCGCGCCGAGCACGACCAATGTCTGCTGGAGCCCGTCGGCGCGGGCGTTGAGCAGCATGATCGAGGCGATCGAGCCGGGGCCGGCGATCATCGGGATGGCCATCGGGAAGACGCTGATGTCTTCGGCCTCGGGCGTGCCCTTGATCTCTTCGGCCCGTTCCTCGCGCCGCTCGGTGCGCTTCTCGAACACCATTTCGAGGGCGATGATGAACAGCATAATGCCGCCGGCGAGGCGGAAGGCGCTGAGCGAAATGCCCATGCGGGCGAGCAAGGGCTGGCCGAGCAAGGCGAAGAACAACAGGATGAACCAGGCGACCAGGGTCGATCGGATCGCCATGGCGCGGCGGTGCGCGGCGTCGGTGCCGCTGGTCAGCGAGGCGAAGATCGGCGCGCAGCCGGGCGGATCGACGACCACCAGCAAAGTGAGGAAGGCCGAGGTGAACAGCTCGATCATCTGGCGGGCGCCGCGACGCGCTGATCGAGCACGTCGGTGTAGCCACGACCATTCCATAGGCTGGCCTTGAAATGACGAGCGCCGTCCTTCGCCACCGTCCACGACCAGGTCAGCGTTCCGTCCGCCGATCTACCCTGGCCGGCATCGGCGGGCGCCTTGTCGGCAATCTGCTCAAGTGACGGGGTTGTTGCGGCATAGACCCGTTGCACGCGCGCGAGCCCGGCGCAGCGAGCGCGGCGAACGAGCGGCCGAGCGCGCGCGGCGAGCGGCGTCTTCAGCGTGTCGCCGCCGTCGACGGACCACTTCCATCCGCCATCTTTCTGCCGCGACCAGACGGTGGTGAAATAGCCCTGCTGGCCCTTCGCATTGCGCCACGGGCCGGTGTTGATCGCAAGATTTCGGTCGCACGACACAAAGCTGCGCGCGGGCGACCAGACGATCGCGCGCGGAGGGTCGCGCAAGTCCTTGTAGACCACCTGCGCCCACGCCGCTTGCGGGGTGAAAACGACCGCCAGCGGTTCGGCATAGTTGCGGAAGGCGGTCCATTGCCCGATCCGCTGCGCGTCGCGGGCGAAGGCGCGCTCGGCGTCGATCGCGGTCGGGGCGGCGGGTGCGGCTACCAAGAGCAAAAGCGCGAGCATCTATAATCCCTTGTCGTAGCGGAAGCGCTCGGTGCGGGCGGCGGAGACGAAGGTGTTGCGGATGAGGCAGGCGATGGTCATCGGGCCGACCCCGCCCGGCACCGGGGTGATCGCGCCCGCCACCTCGGAGGCCGAGACAAAGTCGACGTCGCCGACGAGGCCGGCGTCGGTGCGGTTGATGCCGACGTCGATGACGGTTGCGCCGGGCTTGAGCCAGTCGCCCTTGACCATCCCCGCTCGGCCGACCGCGGCGACAACGATGTCGGCTTGGGCGACGACCGCGGGCAGGTCGCGGGTCTTGGAATGGGCGATGGTCACCGTGCAGCTCTGCTGGAGCAGGAGCAGCGCCATCGGCTTGCCGACGATGTTCGACCGGCCGATGACGACGGCGTTCTTGCCACTCAAGTCGCCCAGCTCGGCCTGGAGCAGCTTGAGGCAGCCGAGCGGCGTGCAAGGCACAAAGCCGTGGAGGCCGATGGCGAGGCGCCCGGCATTGACCGGGTTGAAGCCGTCGACGTCCTTGTCGGGGGAGATGCGGGTGATGACGACCCGCTCGTCGATCTGCGGCGGCAGCGGCAGCTGGACGAGGATGCCGTCGACCCTGGGGTCGGCGTTGAGCGTGTCGATCAGCGCGATGAGGTCGGCCTGCGGGGTGTCGGCGGGCAGTCTGTGCTCGAAGCTTTCCATGCCGGATTCGGTCGTCGCCTTGCGTTTGGAGCGGACGTAGACCGCGCTCGCCGGATCCTCGCCGACCAGCACCACGGCGAGGCCGGGCGCGCGGCCGGTGGCTTCACGGAAGCGCGCGACCTCAGTCGCGACCTCCCCGCGCAGCGCCGCCGCGGCGCCCTTGCCGTCGATGATCCGGGCCGTCACGTGATCGTCGGGCCGAGCTCGAGCGCCATGCCCATGTTGAGCTTGCGCAGGACCTGCAGCGCGAGGAGGACAATCAACGGCGAGAAATCGAGCCCGCCGAAGTCGGGAAGCAATTTGCGCACCGGGCGATAGAGCGGCGCGGTGAGACGGTCGATGGCGCCGGCGACGGTGCGGACGAAGCCCGACTGCATGTTGATGACGTTGAAGGCGATCAGCCAGCTCAGCACGACCTGGGCGATGATCACCCACACCGCCAGCTGGAGGATCATGTCGATAATCTGGAAGAGGGCTAGCAGCATGGCGCTGCTCTAGCGGGGTGCGGCGCGCCCGGCAATCACGGCGCGAAGCGGTTGGGCATGGCCTCGGCGAGGATCAGCGCGAAGGCGTCGTCGGGCGCGACCCATTCGGCGAGCGGGGTCCAGCCGCCCGCGAGCAGCAGCAGGCGGGCGCCGCGCTGGCCATATTTGTGGCTGTTCTCGGTGTGGATGCTGGCCACCTTGGCGAAGGCGAAGCGGCGGCCGTCGATCGTGAAGGCGACGTCGCGGGTCGCCACCAGATGCATCTCGATCCGGCCGAGCATGTCGTTCCACCGCGCTTCGTGAGCGAAATCCTCGACCGGTATGTCGCCGCCCAGTTCGCGGTTGATGCGGTCGAGCAGGTTCAAGTTGAACGCCGCGGTGACTCCCTGGGGGTCGTCGTAGGCGGCGATCAGTTCGGGCACCGGTTTGACCCGGTCCATCCCGATCAGCAGCTTCGCGCCGGTGCCGAGGATGGCCCGGAAATGACGCAGGAGGTCGGTCGCGCTGCGGGGTACGAAATTGCCGATCGTCGAGCCGGGGAAGAAGCCCAGGCGAGTGAGTCCCTCGATGTCCGCCGGCAGCGTGAAGTCGCGGGTGAAATCGGCCTCGATCGGGTAGACCTTGAGCGCCTTGTGGTCGGCATCGAGCGCGGCGGCGCTGTCGCGGAGGTAGTCGCCGCTGATGTCGATCGGGACATAGGCCGCGGCGTCGATGGCGTCGATCAGCAGGCGGATCTTGGTCGCCGATCCGGCGCCGAATTCGACCACTGCGCCGCCCGTGCCGGCAGCCGCGGCGATGGCCTCGTTGTGCGCCTCGAACAAGGCGGTCTCGACCCGGGTCAGGTAATATTCGGGCAGGCGGGTGATGTCGTCGAACAGCTCCGACCCGCGGCGGTCGTAGAGCCAGCGCGCCGGGATCGCCGGGATCGGCTCGGCCAGGCCGGCAAGGACATCGGCGCGGAACTGCGGGTCGGCGGCGTCAGGCGTCACGAGCAAGGCGCACCCCCGTAAACTGCCAGCGCGCGGTGGGCGGGAAGAAATTGCGGTAGGAGGGGCGCGAATGCCCGCGCGGGGTGGCGCAGCTGGCGCCTTTGAGCACCATCTGCCCGCTCATGAACTTGCCATTATATTCGCCGACCGTGCCTTCTTCGGGCGCGAAGCCGGGGTAGGGCAGGAAGGCCGAGCCGGTCCACTGCCAGACATCGCCGAACGGCCCACCGCCGGGCCTCGGCAGGACGGCGCCGGCGGCATCGAGCTGATGGCCCAGCAGCGGGTCGGCGCTGTCGAACATCGCTTCCCATTCGGCCTCGGTCGGCAACCGCGCCCCGGCCCAGCGGGCGAAGGCATTGGCCTCGTAAAAGCTAACATGGTCGACCGGCGCGGCGCGGTCGATCGGGCGGCGGCCGGCCAGCGTGAAGGCCTCGCTCGTCCCCCGCCAGTATAGCGGGGCGGCGATGCCTTCGCGCTGGAGCCAGTCCCAGCCTTCGCTGAGCCACAGCGACGGCGTCGCATAGCCGCCGTCGGCGATGAACTCGGCCCATTCGCCGTTGGTGACACAGCGGTTGGCGATGGCGTGGGGGTGGAGCAAGGCGCGGTGGCTGGGCCGCTCGCTGTCGAACGCGAACGTCGCGCCGATCGCGCCGATCTCGACCAGGCCGTCGCGCCCCGGCAGCCAGGCGATCGGCTCGGCGGCGAAGCACTGCGCGGGGTCGAGCCCGGCATAGGCCGGCTCAAGCGGGTTCTCGGCGAAGGTCGCGAGGATGTCGGTCAGGAACAGTTCCTGGTGCTGCTGCTCATGCTCCATGCCGAGCGCGACCAGGGTCAGCGCGGCGGCGTCGAGGGTCGGCAGCGCCGAGGCGAGCGCCGCATCGACATGCGCCCGCCAGGCGCGAACCTCGTCGAGGCTCGGTCGGCTGATCATCCCGCGTTTGGGCCGGGGCTGCCGCTCGCCTTCGCCTTCGTAATAGCTGTTGAACAAATAGGCCCAGCGCTCGTCGTGGAGGCGGTAGCCGGGGACATGGTCGCGCAGCACGAAGGTTTCGAAGAACCAGGTGGTGTGGGCAAGGTGCCATTTGGCGGGCGATGCGTCGGGATGCGGCTGGATCGTCGCGTCGGCGTCGCTCAGCGGTTCGGCGAGGGCGAGCGTCAGCGCCCGGGTCGCGGCGAGCCGCGCGCCAAGGCCGTCGTCTAGCTGCTCCGCGTGGCGCCGGGTTGCCACAGCACATCCCCTCCCTCATCCGCCGCGACCGAACGCGCGGCAACGAACAAATGATCCGACAGGCGGTTGAGATAGGCTAGCGCGGGGCCGCTGACCTCGGCCTCTGCTGCCAGCGCGACCGCGGCGCGCTCGGCCCGGCGGGTGGTAGCGCGGGCGAGGTGGAGCAGCGACACCGCCAGCGACCCGCCCGGCAGGATGAAACTCGCCAGCGGTGAGAGGCGCGCGTTCATCGCGTCGATTTCTTCTTCAAGGCGCTCGACCTGGCGCGGGACGATGCGCAGCGCGTGGGCCTCGAAGTCGGTGCCGAACGGCGTCGCAATATCGGCGCCGAGGTCGAACAATTCGTTCTGGATGCGACGCAGCTTGTCGGGCAGATCGCCCTGACCAAGCGCGGCGATGGCCGCGCCCAACGCGCTGTTGGCCTCATCGACCTCGCCGATCGCCGTCATCCGCGCGCCCGACTTGGCCACCCGGCTGCCATCGACCAGCCCCGACGTGCCGTCGTCGCCGGTGCGGGTGTAGATTTTGTTGAGTTTGACCAAACTAGCTCTTGGCGCCGGCCAGCGCGAGGATGGCGATGACGATGACGATCGCCACGCCTTGAAACAGCACGCGCTTCTGCATGTAGCTTTGCTGCTGCTCGCCCGTGATATCCTTGCCCGAGGCCATCGCCATAATCCCGCGCACGAGGACGTAAAGCACCGCCCCCATGGCGACGACGAGGAGAATGATGAGGAGGATCGTCATTCGCTTTATCTAAGCCTCCCTTAGCCGGAATCCTAGGGGCAGATCGCCGCGTAGCAGCGCCCCGGCTAGCGCTCGCCCGTCGACCCCCGCCGAGTGCATCGCGGCCAGCGTCGGTGCCTGATCGCGCTTGGCGAGGCGGCGGCCGTCATCGTGAACGACT
>JBDSRV010000038.1:0-27833 GCA_039929125.1 Sphingomicrobium sp. | reverse complement strand
GGCGTGGGAAACATTGTTGCCCACCTGCCGGCCCTTGCCGGTCAGCTCGCAAACGCGCGACATAGGTCACCTTATCTGAAGCCGGACGCAGCAGCGCCCGTGAAGCGCCGCCCGATAGCCGCAGGGGTCGGGCACGTCAACCGCAAGCGCATTATGTCGGCAACCCGACAGCCATTGCCGCGTTATGAGTTCGAAGCCACAACTGCGGGGAAATTTATATGCGTACCGTCTTCTTCATTCTCATTCTGGGCATCGTCGCCCTCATCGTCGGGGTCAGCACCGGCCTGATCAACGTGTCGCAAACGCGTGAAGCGCGCGCACCGGGCGTGTCCGCGACGGGCGGCAAGATCGAGGCGCACGGCGGGCAAACCCCGGCGTTCGACGTCCAGACCGGCACTATCGGGGTCGGCAGCAAGACCGTCAACGCGCCGGTCCCGACGCTCAAGGTCGAGCGCGGCAACGCCGAGGTCAAGGTGCCCGCGCTCGAAGTGCGGCGCCCGGGCGACGCCCAGGCCAACCAGGCCGCGCCGGCGCACTAAACAGCTGTCATGACGGGCGCGCGGGGTTGCGCTAGGGGGGAGCGGTGAGCGCTTTCCCCCTGCCCCCGCCGATGCGCCGCGCGCTCGACCTTGCCGCCGCGGCGGCGGTCGCGGGCGAAGTGCCGGTTGGCGCAGTGATCACGTTGGACGGCGACATCATCGCCGAGGCGGGCAACGCCATGCGCCAATCGCTCGACCCGACCGCCCATGCCGAAATGGTCGCCATCCGCGCCGCCGCGACGCGGCTTGGCCGGGCGCGGCTCGACGGCTGCCAGTTGTGGGTGAGCCTGGAGCCGTGCGCGATGTGCGCCGGGGCGATCGCGCTGGCGCGGATCGGCACGCTGCATTTCGCCGCCGAGGATCCCAAGGGGGGCGGCGTGGTCCACGGTGCGCGGGTGTTCGCCCAGCCGACCTGCCACCACCGGCCGGAGGTGCTGTCGGGCCTTGGCGAGGAAGAAGCCGGGGCGATGCTCAAGGCCTTTTTCGCCGAGCGGCGCGCATAGAAAAAGGGCGCCCCGAAGGACGCCCTTTCGCTTAGACTATGAGTTACTGGCCGGCGACGACCGGCACGACCTTGATCTCGACGCGGCGGTTCTGCGAGCGGCCGAGTTCGGTGTCGTTCGAGGCGATCGGCGTCGATTCGCCATAGCCGCGAACGCCCATGCGGGCGCGGGCGACGCCGCGCATTTCGAGGTAGTTGGCGACCGACGTGGCGCGATTGACCGACAGCGTCTGGTTATAGGCGTCCGACCCGGTCGAATCGGTGTGGCCGAGGACGTCGATATAGGTCTGGTTATACGACGCCAGGGTCGAGGCGACGTTGTCGAGCGTTCCCTGGAACTGCGGCTGGATGGCGTAGCTGTCGACCGGGAAGGTGATGCCCGACGGCATGCGCAAGACAAGGTCGTCGCCCTGGCGGATGACGTCGACGCCGGTACCGGCGGTCTTGCGGCGAAGCTCGGCTTCCTGGCGATCCATGTAGGCGCCGACGGCGCCGCCGGCGATCGCGCCAATGCCCGCGCCGAGGATCTTCTCGGTTCGGTCCGAGCGTCCGCCGACGACATCGCCGAGCAGATAGCCGCCGAGCGCGCCGCCAACGGCGCCGATGGCGGTCTTCGAAATTTCGCGCTGGCCGGTGTACGGGTTGGTGGTGCAGGCGGCGGTAGCGACCAGTGCGCCCGACAGGGCGATTGCGGTCAAAGTGCGGGTGTTGCGCATGATATAGTCTCCAAGATGGCAGGGGTTCGGGTTGGCAACGGCGCGCAAGGCCGATGGTTCCGCCGCCTTATCGATCGGTCGTGCTTGCCGCGCGCCGGTTTTGGCGGCATTGAGCGAGGCGCACCATGAGCGTCCCGCTTGCACCCTTCCCCTGGCTCGACATCGTCCTGATCCTTGCGCTGGTCGCCTTGAACGGCGTCCTGTCGATGAGCGAGCTGGCGATCGTCTCCGCGCGGGAGGCGCGGCTGAAGGCGATGGCCAAGGCCGGCAGCAAGGGCGCCCGGGTGGCGCTCGACCTGGCCTCCGAACCGGGCCGCTTCCTGTCGACCGTGCAGACCGGGATCACGTTGATCGGCATCCTGGCGGGCGCCTATTCCGGATCGCGCCTCGGCGCGCCGGTGGCCGAGCGGCTGGAGTTGCTCGGCATCGCGCATGACACCGCGCAGACGGCGGGCTTCGGCCTGGTCATCGTGTGCACGACCTTTGCCTCGCTGGTGGTCGGCGAGCTGGTGCCCAAGCAATTCGCGCTGCGGAGCCCCGAGCCGATCGCGGCGATCATGGCGCTGCCGATGCTGTGGCTGTCGAAAGCCACCGCGCCGTTCGTGTGGCTGCTCGACCGCACCAGCGCCGGCATTTTCCGATTGCTCGGCCTCGACCGCGAATCGAAGAATGTGGTGACGGCGGAGGAGCTTCACCTGGTGGTGGCCGAAGCGCACACGTCGGGCGTGCTCGAGGAAAACGAGCGGGCGATCATCTCCGGCATCGTCCGCCTGGCCGACCGGCCGGTGCGCGAAGTAATGACCCCGCGCACCGACATCGACTGGATCGACATCGGCTGCTCGCCCGACGAGATCCGCGCCGTGCTGGCGGCCACCCCGCACAGCCGGATCCCGGTCGCCAAGGGGTCGGTCGACGACATCGTCGGGGTGGTGTCGACCCGCGACATGCTCGCTGCCCTGCTCGACGGGCAGCCGATCAACCTTCCCGCGCTGACCCGCTCGGCGCCGGTCATCCCCGACCTGATGGACGCGATGGACGCGCTCGCCGTGCTGCGCGGCGCCGACGTGCCGCTGGCGTTGGTCCACGACGAATATGGCCACCTCGACGGGATCGTCACACCCGGATCGATCCTCGCGGCGCTGGCCGGGGCGTTCGCCAACGACATGGATGAAGGCGAAGGCCCGCCCTACATCGAGCGCGACGACGGCAGCTGGCTGGTGTCGGGCGCGGCCAGCGCGGACTTGCTGGCCGACCGCATGGGCATCTCGATCCCGGCCGAGCGCGACTATACGACAGTCGCTGGCTTCGCGTTGTCGGTGCTCAAGCGGATTCCGGTCGAAGGCGAGAAGTTCGTCCACGACAATTGGACGTTCGAAGTGGTCGACATGGACGGGCGCAAGATCGACAAGCTGCTGGCGGTGCGCAAGCGCAAGCGGCGGGCCGACGGCGCCAGCGAAGCGAGCGGCGCCGCCCCGGCCTAGGCCGCGCTACAGCTTGCCGAAGCGATGCTCGTAACCATCGATGTCGCTGCGCGCGAGGTAGTGCGCCTGCTCGACGATGCGGTCCCGGGTGAAGCGGCCGCGGAATGCGCCCAGAGATTCGTCGAGCGTTTCGACCTGGTCGGGCGACAGCTTGGCGATCTGGTCGAAGCGGGTGAGGCCGATGGCGTTGAGCATCCCGGCCAGCTTGGGGCCGACGCCCTTCAGATCCTGCAGCGGATCGGGCGGGCCGCTGGCGCCGGGCAATTCGTCATGGATGCGGGCGCCGAGGATCTGGCCGGCGACGTCGCTGGTCGCCGCCGCCACTTCGTCGATCACGCCGCGGCCTTCGCCCTGCCGGGGCGCGGTCATGTGCGGGCGAATGGGCGTGTCGCTCGACAGCGTGACCCGCTGACGCGGTCGGAATACCAGCCAGCCGACGATCGCGCCGATGACCAGGCCGATCACGATCAACGGCCAATATTCGCTCCACAACAAGATCATCGCATCCGTTCCTTCATCAGTAGCGATCTAGGGCCCGCGCGCGGCGGCGCAGTTCCAGCAGATAGGCAAAGATCATGCCGATGGCATAGCCGATCAGCGCCATCAGTTCGGCCTCGGCGAGCAGCGGCAGGCCGGAAGGTTCGGGCGCATCGGCCCAACGCGATTGGCCGACGCCGGGCAGCGTGTCGAGTATTCGGACGATCTCGCCGCGCTGGAAATCGTCGGCCGGGCCAGTGAGGATGAGCGTGCGGCTGAGCGGCGCGCGCGCCAACCGGGCGCTGATCCGCGGCATTTCGTAATTGTCGAGCACGATGCGCGCGTCGCCCTCGATCCGCCCGGCGACGCGGTCGGCGGCGCCGAGCGGGCCGTGCCACAACGCCCCGGCGGCGAGGGTCGCGGCGATCCCCATGAACAGCCCCGGCCAGAATTTCATGACTCGGCCCCTGCCTGCTGGCGGCCCGATTCGCGCCAGCCGATGTCGCGGCGGTGGAAACCGTCGGCATAATCGATCTGGTCGATCGCGCGGTAGGCGCGGGCGGCGGTCTCGGCGAGCGTCGGGCCGCGCGCGGTGACCGCCAGCACCCGCCCGCCGTTGCCGGTCAGCACGCCATCGGCCGAAGCGGTGCCGGCGTGGAACACGGTCACGCCCTCGATCAGCTCGGCCGAATCGATGGCGCGGATGGCGCCGCCCATGCGCGGGGTGCCGGGGTAACCGGCGGCGGCGACGATGACGGTCATCGTCACGTCGCCCGACAGCGCCGGGGCGTCGAAGGCGGCGCCGGTGGCGACGGCGTGGAGCAGTTGCGCGAAATCGCCCTCGATGCGTGGCATGATCGCCTCGCACTCGGGGTCGCCGAAGCGGACATTATATTCGATCAGCTGGGGGCCGTCATTGGTCAGCATCAGCCCGGCGTAGAGGATACCGGAAAAGGGCGTGCCGGCGGCGGCCATCGCCCGCGCGGTCGGCTCGACGATCTCGCGCATCGCCTGCGCTTCGAGCTCAGGGGTGAGGACGGGGGCGGGCGAATAGGCGCCCATGCCGCCGGTGTTGGGCCCAGTGTCGCCCTCGCCGACCCGCTTGTGGTCCTGGGCCGAGGCGAGGACGACCGCGCGCTCCCCGTCGACCAAGGCGAACAGGCTGGCTTCCTCGCCGTCGAGGAATTCCTCGATGACCATCGCCCCCTCGCCGGCGGCGCGGATCGCTTCCTCGGCCTCGGCGCGGGTCATGGCGACGGTAACGCCCTTGCCCGCGGCGAGGCCGTCGGCCTTGATCACCACCGGGATGGCGAAGCGGTCGAGCGCGGTGAGCGCGTCGGCGACGCTGTCGACGCGGACGTAAGCGGCGGTCGGAATTCCCGCGCGCGCGCACAGATCCTTGGTGAAGCCCTTGGACCCTTCGAGCTGGGCGGCGGCGGCGGACGGGCCGAAGGTGGCGATGCCGGCGGCGCGGGCGGCATCGGCGACCCCGGCGACCAGCGGCGCTTCGGGGCCGACTACAATCAAATCGATCGCGCGCGCCCGCGCGAGGGCGACCACTGCTTGCGGGTCGCACGGATCTGTCGCGACGCATTCGGCCCAGCGGGCGATGCCGGGGTTGCCCGGCGCGCACAGCAAGGCGCCGCAGCTTGGCGATTGCCTAAGCCGCCACGCCAGCGCATCCTCGCGCCCACCCGAACCCAGCAGCAGGATATTCATGGACCTCCCCGGCGACGACAATGCCAGCGGCCTGTTAGCCGAGGCGAAGGGCGGCGACAATTCGCCCGCGTTGTCGGTCACCGAACTGTCGGGCGCCTTGAAGCGCACGGTCGAGGCGGCGTTCGGGCTGGTCCGCGTGCGCGGCGAGATTTCGGGCTGGAAGCGCCACGCCTCGGGCCATTGCTACTTCACCCTGAAGGACGAGGGCGCGTGCATCGACGCGGTGATCTGGAAGGGCCAGGCGGCGGGGCTCGCCTTTCGCCCGGAGGATGGCGCCGAGGTCATCGTCACCGGCAAGCTGACGACTTATCCCGGGCGCTCCAAATACCAGGTGGTGGTCAGCCGGATGGAGCTGGCGGGAGAGGGCGCGCTGATGGCGCTGCTCGACAAGCGCCGCCGGACGCTTGCCGCCGAAGGCCTGTTCGACGAGGCCAAGAAGCGCAAGCTGCCGTTCCTGCCGCGGCTGATCGGGGTCGTCACCTCGCCGACCGGGGCGGTGATCCGCGACATCATCCACCGCCTGGAGGACCGCTGCCCGACCCACGTCATCGTGTGGCCGGTGCCGGTCCAGGGCGACGGCGCGGCGGCCAAGGTGGCGGCGGCGATTCGCGGCATGGCCAGCCTCAGCCCGCGGCCGGACCTGATCATCGTCGCGCGCGGCGGCGGCTCGATCGAGGATCTGTGGGCGTTCAACGAGGAGGAAGTGGTGCGGGCCGCCGCCGAATCGCCGATCCCGCTCATTTCCGCCGTCGGGCACGAGACCGACACCACCCTGATCGACTTCGCCGCCGACCGCCGCGCCCCGACCCCGACCGCGGCGGCGGAGATGGCGGTGCCGGTGCGCGCCGAGCTGACGGCGATGCTGGGCGAGCTTGGCCACCGCCAGACCGCCTGCGTCACCCGCGGCGCGGCCCGCGCGGCGGAGCGAATCGACCAGCTGGCGGCGCGCTGGCCGGCGCCCGCGGCGCTGTTCACCCCGCTGGCGCAGCGAATCGATGTCGCCGGCGACAGCCTGCCGCGAGCGCTGGCGCAGCGCACCGCTCATGCCCGCGCCGACCTCGCGGCGAGCGCGCCGAGGCTACAGCCGCGCCTGCTGACGGGGCGAATCGAACGCGGGGCGGAGCAACTCGCCAGCTTGTGGCGGCTGGCCGACCTCGCCCATCCCGAGCGGCCGCTGCGGCGCGGCTATGTCCGGGTCACCGACCGCGGCGGCAAGACATTGATCCACGCCGCGGCGGCGCGCGAGGCGCGGGCGGTCGACCTCCACTTTGCCGACGGAGTGGTGGCGGCGACGACCGGCGATCCGGCGGAGACCGGCCCCAAGACCTTCCGCCCGCGCCTTGAGCGGGGCGGCCGCGGCGCCTATCATCCGGGGCAGCCGGGGCTGTTCGACGCCCCGGAGGAGTGACCATGTTGAAGAGCGGCGGGCGCGAGGCCCGGGTCCATTACCTCGACGGCACCTTCCGCTTGCTGAGCGACGGCGACCATGTCCGTTGCGCGGTGACCGGGGTGACGATCGCGCTCGACGAGCTGCGTTACTGGAGCGTGGCGCGGCAGGAGGCGTACGCCGACGCCGCCGCCAGCCTCACCGCGGAACGGCGCGCGGCCCGCCGCTAAACGCCCGCGCGGCAAGGCGAAATCGGCCGCGCCCCGGACTGTGTCATCGCCGACACAGTTTGGTAACAAAGCGTCTCCCGAAAGCCCGTCCGCCTTTACAGCGCCCCCTGCGACCACGCTAAAGGGACGTTCACGTGGGGGCGAATTGCGTCTGCGAGAGATTTTTTTGGCGGTCCGAAGGGGGGCCGCTCGTTCGGGAGACTAAAATGAAGAAGTCGAATCTCCGCGCGGCTGCTGCTTTGCAAGCCCTCGCGCTCATGGGTGCTGGCGTTGCGACCGCGTTTATCGCCGTCGCTCCTGCCGCGGCCCAGGATTATACCTCGGGCTCGATCACCGGCACGGTGACCGACGAGAGTGGCAATGCGGTGAGCGGTGCGACCGTCACCCTGCTGTCGAAGTCGCAGGGCTTCACGCAGACCACGACCAGCTCGGGCAACGGCAGCTTCCGGTTCGGCAGCCTGACCACCGGTGACTATGACGTCACGGTCAAGTCGGGCACCAGCGCCCCGTTCCGCGCCGAGAACGTCAAGGTTCTCGCCGGCCAGACCGCCGACCTCAACATCGGCCTGACCTCGGCCACCGCCGGCGGCGGCGAAATCGTCGTCATGGGTTCGAAGATCCAGGCGTTCACCGGCACCACGACTGGCCTCAACGTCAACGTTGAAGAGCTGACGAAGACCGTCCCGGTCGGCCGCAACCTGACCTCGATCATTCTGCTTGCGCCGGGCACCAGCCGCGGCGACAGCGCGTTCGGCAACCTCGCCTCGGTCGGCGGGTCGTCGGTCGCGGAGAACGCCTATTACGTCAACGGCCTGAACACGACCAACTTCGACAACTACCTCGGCTCGGCCCTCGTGCCGTTCACGATGTATAAGTCGGTCGAAGTGAAGTCGGGCGGCTATCCGGCCGAATTCGGCCGCGCCACCGGCGGTATCGTCAACGCGACGACCAAGACCGGCACCAACGACTTCAAGGCGGCGTTCCACATCGACTGGGCGCCGAACTTCCTGCGGTCGCATGGTCCTGACCTGCTCAACTGCTCGAACATCACGACCCGCACGCCGTTCCCGAACACCAAGAGCGGGTTCGTCAACGTCGTCACCGGCCAGAGCTGCTCGAACCTGACCAACCGCCACTTCGACACGGCGACGTCACTCTCGGCTCAGGCCGAAGTCGGCCTGCCGATCATCCGCGACCGTCTGTTCGCTTATGGTTTGCTCGAGATGCGCCGCAACGAGTCGATGACGATCAACGTCCCCGGCGGTTCGGCGGCGCGTTCGCGTGGCAGCGACCCGTTCTGGGGTGTCAAGCTCGACGCTTACCCGATCGACGACCAGCATTTCGAACTGACCGTGTTCGATACGCGCAACCAGACGATTCGCGATGATCTCGCTTATTCCGAGTTGCCGGGCGGCCAGCCGGTGTTCGGCGCTCCGCTGGTGACCACCGCGTTCAACGGCGGCGGGCTCAACTATGTCGGCAAGTACACCGGCCGCTTCACCGACTGGTTGACGGTGTCGGGTGCTTACGGCCGGGTGCGTGACCGGTTCGACAACCTCGGCCAGAGCCAGACGGCAAACCTGCCGCGGTCGCTCAACCTGTCGGGCGGCACGCTGTTCGGCGTTGCCAGCGGCGGTAACTACAACGCTCAACGAATTTCGAACAGGACTTCGCCTTACAACACGGAGCGTAAGTTCTACCGCGGCGACGTGGACATCTACGCCAGCCTGTTCGGTGACCATCACTTCCGTGCCGGCCTCGACGTCGAAAGCAACGTGCTCGCCGAATCATCCGTTCGCAACGGCGGCGCCTATTTGAACTCGATCGGGCTGATCAGCCCGGCCGCGCTGGCTGCGAGCGGCGCGAACGGCGGCTTCCGGTTCGAATTCCAGCCGGCCGATGCCAATGGCAACATTGTCACGCTGAGCTACTTCAACACCGGTGGTTCCTTCAACGCGAAGAACGACGCCATCTACTTCCAGGACGAATGGAAGCCGACCGATCGGCTGACGCTCAACCTGGGCGCTCGCCGCGATAACTTCCGCGTCGATCGCGCCGACGGCCAGCCCTATGCTCAACTCAAGGACAACTGGGCGCCGCGTATCGGCATCACCTACGACTTGTGGTCGGACAAGCGCGGCAAGCTGAAAGCGTTCTACGGTCAGTATTACCTGCCGTTTGCGTCGAACACGGCGTTCCGTAACGCCGGCTCCGAGTACTTCTTCTCCGAGCAATTCTACGTTACGGGCGTCAACAGCAACGGCATCCCGACCTTCTCGCCGCTTGGCCAGGTTACCAACCGCAGCGACTTCACGACGGCGTGCCCGTTCAAGCTGACGACGCTGGTTACCGAAACCGGTAACAACTGCAGCGTGACGGGTGACGGAACCGTCGCCCCGACCGACGCCGGCATCGCTGCGAACCTCAAGGCGACCAAGGAGCAGGAATGGCTGTTCGGCTATGATCACAAGCTCGGACGCTGGAACGTCGGGGTCGATTTCACCCGCCGCAAATTGCTTATCACGGCTGAGGATTTCGCGATCGATAAGGCCGTCAATGCTTATTGCGCTGCCAACGGCATCGTCGGCTGCTCGACCGTGTTCACCGGCTATCACCAGTATGTCATCGGCAATCCGGGCAACGACGTCACCGTCCGCCTCGATGGTGGCTCAGCTTGCGATCCGTCGGCGCCGGGCTTCATCGACCAGCGTCTTTGCGATGTCGTGAGCCTTAAGGGCTCTGACATGGGCTTCCCGAAAGCCAAGCGTAAGTACACCGCGGTCGATTTCCACTTCGACCGTCCGTATGACGGCGTTTGGTCGTTGGGCGGTAGCTACACCTGGTCGAAGAGCATCGGTAACACCGAAGGCTACGTCCAGTCCGACTATGGTCAGTCCGACGCGGGGATCACCGTTGACTTCGACTCGATCGGGTTCACGGAAGGCGCCTATGGCCTTCTGCCGAACGACCGTCGTCACCGCTTCAAACTGTACGGCGCTTACACGTTCCTCGATGCGTTCACGGTTGGCTCGAACTTCTCGCTCCAGTCGCCGCGCCACCTCGGCTGCTTTGGCTACCATCCGACCGATCCGGATGCCCGCACGTATGGCGCTTTCGCGCACTACTGCAACGGCGTGCTGGTCCCGCGCGGTACCGGCAAGAAGACCGACTGGATTGCTCAGCTGGACATGAAGTTCGCGTACCGGATGAAGGTTGCGACGGGCCAGACGATGACCCTCCGGGCTGACGTCTTCAACCTGTTCAATTCGTCTTCGGTCGAGAAGTATAACGAGACCGGTGACTTGTCCTACGTCAACGCCACGACCGGTGTTGGTGGTACGAACACGGGTGGTGTCGCCTACTACGTCCCGAACCCCAACTACGGTAAGGTTGGCGGGTATCAGACCCCGCGCTCGATGCGCTTGGGCCTCGATATCGAGTTCTAAACGACTCGCCTCCGGGCAAGAAAAGGGAAGGGGTGGACTTCGGTCCGCCCCTTTTCTTTTGCGCGGTGATGCTGCTTGACGCCCCCGCCAGCGGGCGGCCCGGCTCAGCCGTAATAAGCGTCGAAGAAGGGCTGCATCTGTTTGCGGTACCGTTCGGCCGCGCCGATGCGCGAGGTCGAGATGGGCGACCGGACTTGCTTGACGCTGGCCGTCCGCACGCCGCGCTGTGTCTTGTGCGGTTCATAGACCTGGGGTTCGTCGGGCAGGCCGGCATGGGCCAGCAGCCGCGGAATCCAGGCCTGCGGTTCGCGCACCATTTCCTCATAGGGAACCACCAGGATGCGCTCGCCGAATGTCGCGGTCCAGTGCGCGAACAGCTCATCCTCAAGGCGTACCTGGTGGGCGATATCCTCCCACGACCAGCTCCACGGCACCCACGAGCTGAAGTAGGAGCGATAGGCGGAAAGCGCCACGTCGGCCGGGTTGCGCCGCATCCAGATGACTCGCGCCCCAGGCATGGAATGAAGCAGCAGGCCCATCAGCATCGACTGGCTCAGCGTCTTGTCGACCACCAGGCCGGGCGTCCGGAAGCGCATCGCCAGCATGGCGTGGTAATCGCGCGCGACGTCGCCCCACGGGTCGTCCCCGCCGCGCGCATCGAACGCCAGCGCGTTGGCCATGCCGTAATTGATCGTCGGGATGAGGGCGGCGCGGAGGAGGTTGACCTCCGCCCCGTCGGAGACCTGCGAGTGGCTGACGAGGATCTGTTCGGTGAGCGTGGTGCCTGACCGCGGCAGGCCGTTGACGAAGATCGCGCGTTGTCGCTCGAACCGCGACGGTTTGAGCCGCTGCATCGCGGTTGGCGTGAAGTCGCGCATCAGCCCTTCGCCGAACGCGCGGGTGCGCTGGGCATCATAGGGCTCATCGGTTCGCTTGAACCGGGCGCCTTGTGCATAATGAGCGAAGGCGCGGTCGATGTCGCCGATGTCGTCATAGGCTTTCGCCAATGCGTAGTGAAACTGCGCCTGGGTCGGGCCTCCGGCGCGGCCGAGTGACTGCGCCACGCGCTCCATCGCGGCGAGGTCCGGATCGCCGGCGGCGAAGGTCTTGACCATCGATAACGCGAACCAGCTTTGGGGCGCCCGCCGATCGTCCGCCAGCGCGGCGCGAAGGCAAGCTTCGGCCCGCTCGAAGTCGCCCATTTCGCTGGCGATGGTGCCCGACAGATGAAGCACCGCGGGCTGGTTGCGGGCGGTCTCGGGCATCCGGCCGATCAGCGCGACGGCCTCGGCCGACCGCCCGACACTAACCAGGGTGCCGCAATAGTCCAGGAGGCGGCCCACCGTCGTCGGCTCGGCCAGTCCGACGCGCCGCGCCGCGTCCACGCCAAGCTCGATCTCGCCGATGTGCAGCGCAAGCCGCGAGAGCTGGATCAAGCCATCGCCGCTAGTCGTGTTGGTCGCCAACTCGGCCTTCAGCAGCGCGGCGGCACCACGGCGATCACCCCCTTTGAGCGCATCGATCGCGTCAAGAATTCGGGGACGACCAACCATGGATCCGCTCTATACGATCAACGGACGTTGTCGATGAGCACCAGCTTGCCGTCGCCGGCATCGACCTTGACCGTCGACCCATCGGGGACCCGGCCGGCGAGGATTTCGTCGGCGAGCGGGTCCTGGAGATATTTCTGCACCGCGCGCTTCAGCGGGCGCGCGCCATAGGCGGGGTCGTAGCCGGTGCGGCCAAGCCACGCCCGCGCGGCGTCGGTCAGCTCGAGCTTGACCTTGCGGTCGGCGAGCAGCGCCTGCAGCCGCTGAAGCTGGATATCGACGATCGGCCCCATGTGGCTCTCGCTCAGGCGGTGGAACAGGATGATCTCGTCGAGCCGGTTGAGGAATTCCGGGCGGAAGTGTCCGCGCACGACCTCCATCACCTCGGCCTCGACCGTGGCGGTGTCCTCATCGTCGCCCAGCGAGGCGAGATACTGGCTGCCGAGGTTGGAGGTGAGGATGATGATGGTGTTGGAAAAGTCGACCGTGCGGCCCTGGCCATCGGTCAGGCGGCCGTCGTCGAGCACTTGCAACAGGATGTTGAAGACGTCGCCGTGGGCCTTCTCGACCTCGTCGAACAAGACCACCTGATAGGGGCGGCGGCGGACGGCCTCGGTCAGCACGCCGCCTTCCTCATAGCCGACATAGCCCGGCGGCGCTCCGATCAGCCGGGCGACGGCGTGCTTCTCCATATATTCGGACATGTCGATGCGGACCATCGCGGTGTCGTCGTCGAACAGGAAGCCGGCGAGCGCCTTGGTCAGCTCGGTCTTGCCGACCCCGGTGGGCCCGAGGAACAGGAAGCTGCCGAGCGGGCGGCCGGGGTCCTGCAGTCCGGCGCGGGCGCGGCGGACGGCGGCCGAGACCGCCTTGACCGCTTCGGCCTGGCCGATGACGCGGGCGCCGATGGCGCTTTCCATCGCCAGCAGTTTCTCGCGCTCGCCGGCCAGCATCCGTTCGACCGGGACGCCGGTCCAGCGGCTGACGACCGCGGCGATGTCCTCGCTGGTGACTTCCTCGCGCAGCATCGCGCCCTTTGACGCGACGGCGGCGTCGGCGAGCTTCTTCTCGAGCTCGGGGATGCGGCCATATTGCAGCTCGCCGGCGCGGGCCAGGTCGCCGCCGCGCTGCGCCTGGTCGAGTTCGATGCGGGCGGCATCGAGCTGGGCCTTGAGCTCGGCCTCGGCGCCGATCTTGTCCTTCTCCGCCTGCCAGCGGGTGGTCAGCTCCGACGATTGCTGCTCGAGGTTGGCGAGTTCGCCTTCAAGGGTGACGAGGCGATCCTTCGACGCCGCGTCGGTCTCCTTCTTCAGCGCCTCGCGCTCGATCTTCAATTGGATGATGCGGCGGTCGAGGTTCTCGATTTCCTCGGGCTTGGATTCAACCTCCATGCGCAGCCGGCTGGCGGCCTCGTCCATCAGGTCGATCGCCTTGTCGGGGAGGAAGCGGTCGGCGATGTAGCGGTTGCTGAGCGTCGCGGCGGCGACCAACGCGGCGTCGGTGATCCGCACCCCGTGGTGGAGCTCGTATTTCTCCTTCAATCCGCGGAGGATCGAGATGGTGTCGGGCACGGTCGGCTCGCCGACGAACACCGGTTGGAAGCGGCGTTCGAGCGCGGCGTCTTTCTCGATATGCTTGCGATATTCGTCGAGCGTCGTCGCGCCGATGACGTGCAACTCGCCGCGCGACAGGGCCGGCTTGAGCAGATTGCCGGCGTCCATCGAGCCTTCGGTCTTCCCCGCCCCGACGATCATGTGCATTTCGTCGATGAACAAGATGGTCTCGCCGGCCGATTGCTTGACCTCGTCGATCACGCTCTTGAGGCGCTCTTCGAACTCGCCACGATATTTGGTGCCGGCGATCAGCGCGCCCATGTCGAGGCTCATCAGCCGGCGGTTCTTGAGGCCGTCAGGGACGTCGCCATTGGCGATGCGCAGCGCCAGGCCTTCGGCGATGGCGGTCTTGCCGACCCCGGGTTCGCCGATCAGCACCGGATTGTTCTTGGTGCGGCGGGCGAGCACCTGGATGGTGCGGCGGATTTCCTCGTCGCGGCCGATCACCGGATCAAGCTTGCCGTCTCGCGCGGCCTGGGTGAGGTCGCGCGAATATTTCTTGAGCGCGTCGTAGCGGTCCTCGGCGCCCTGTGTGTCGGCCGACCGGCCCTGACGGATCTTGTCGATCGCGGCGTTCAATTTCTGCGGGGTGACCCCGGCGCCGGCCAGTGCGGTGGCGACGGCGCTGCCCTTGGCGAGCGCTATGGCAAGCAGGATACGCTCGACCGTGACATAGCTGTCGCCGGCCTTTTTCGCGATCTCCAGCGCCGAATCGAGCAGCCGCAGCAGGTCGCCGTCGATGCCGGGCGCGGAGGTCGCGCCGCTGCCGGTCACCGCCGGCTCGCGCGACACCAGCGCGTCGACCGCCATGCGGGCCGCCTTGCCGTCACCCCCGGCGGCGTCGATCAGGCCGGCGGCCATGCCCTGCTCGTCGTCGAGCAGCGCCTTCAGATAATGCGCCGGGGTGATGCGCTGGTGATGCTCACGCACCGCGATCGTCTGCGCCGCCTGGAGGAAGCCCCGCGCGCGGTCGGTGAGTTTCTCTAGGTCCATTTGTTACCCCTCAATCCCGCCGGCATGTGGTGTGTTAGCCGTGCAACACAAGGGATGCGCGCTATTTCTGCGGCGCGAGGGGATCGGGCGCAGATTGCGGTGGGGAGCTTGGCGGAACGACCGCCTGCCGCGCGGCGATGGCGGCGCGGGCGGAGGCGGCTTCGGCGGTGATGGCGGCCATCACCTGCGGGCAGCCGACCGTCGTCTCATCGCCCAGCGCTGCGCCCCATTTGCGAAACTTCTTCGAATCGACGTGGAAGCGCAGGCCCTTGTAGAAGCCGAGCCCGACGTCGAACCCGCCGCCCTGCCATTCGTGGATCGCGCACAGCCCGCGCATCAGCGCCTCGCGGCTGGTCGGGCGGAGCGGGACGAGGTCGACGGCGTAGAGGTGGCGGTGGGCGCTGTCGGGCGCCCCCTTGGCGCAGACGTTGAGCGTCGCGTTGCGATAGACAGACACCGGCTCGACCTCGCCGATCACCGGGACGACGTGGGCGCGGACGTAATCGAGCGTCTCGACGATGTTCGGCCACTCGCTCGCTGGCGGCACCTCGAACGGCTCGGAGGCGCAGCTCCGCCATGCGGTGGCGGTGCGCAGCAGCTGCCAGGTCGGGACGATCCCGGCGACGTGACGCGATTCGAGGAAGCGGTAATAGTCACCGACCTGCTGCTGGCGATCCGGCACCGCCTGGATCCAGGCGCGATAGCCGGCCTCGTCCTGCCCGGGGGCGATATACTCCGCCGCCGGATCGAACGGCGCGGCCGGCTGCGCCGCCGCCGGCACGGCGCCGAATGTTAGGGACAAGGCGATCAGCCAACGCATCGCCCCAACCTACACCGTCCGCCGCGGTTGAAAAGCGGGTCGGGGCGCCCCATCATCGTGCATATGGAACGACCGATCGACGTAGACCTGCCGCACAAGCTCGGGAAAGCCGAGGCGCGCCGCCGCCTAGCGACCAACATCGACAGCCTGGAACGCCATCTCCCGGGCGGCGCCAGGGTGGAGAATGCCTGGACCGGCGACACGCTCAACCTGACCATCAACGCCATGGGCCAGGCGGTCGAGGCCAGGATCGACGTCGAGGAAACCAAGGTGCATTGCCGGGTGATGCTGCCGCGGATGCTGGCGCTGTTCGCCGCGCCGATCGAGGCGATGCTCAAACGCCAGGGCGCGGACTTGCTGCTCGAGGACAAGCGCGACTAGGCTCGCCGCCGAAGCAATGGCGGGGGAATCGGGCATGCGGCAATTCGCGGTGATCGGGTCGGGGCCAGCGGGCTTCTACACCGCCGAGGCGCTGGCCAAGGCCTATGGCGACCAGGCCCGCATCGACCTCATTGACGCGCTGCCGGTGCCCTACGGCCTGATCCGCTTCGGCGTCGCCCCCGACCATCAATCGATCAAGGCGGTGTCGCGCCGCTACGACCAGGTGGCGGAGGGCGAGGCGGTGCGCTTCGTCGGCAATGTGAAGGTCGGCCGCGACGTCTCGATCGCCGAATTGCGCGAGCTCTACGACGCGGTCATCCTCGCGACCGGCGCGCCCAACGACCGCAAGCTCGGCATCCCCGGTGAGGAACTGCCCGGGGTGATCGGATCGGCGGCGTTCGTCGGCTGGTACAACGGCCATCCCGAATTCGCCGACCTCGACCCGCCGCTGGACGGCGCGGCGGCGGCGGTCATCGGCAACGGCAATGTCGCGCTCGACGTGGCGCGGATCCTGTCCAAGACCCGGGCCGAGTTCGCCGGCTCCGACATCGTCGGCCATGCGCTCGACGCGCTCGAGGGTTCGGCCATCCGGACGGTGACGTTTGTCGGGCGGCGCGGCCCGCACCAGATCGCGATGACGCCCAAGGAGTTGGGCGAACTCGGCCATCTCGAGGTCGCCGAGCCAGTGGTCGATGCCGCCGATTTCCCGCCGATCGAGGTCGATGCCGCGCTTGAGCCCGGGCAGCGCAAGTCGATCACGCACCTGCGCGATTTCGCCGGGCGCGACCCGGCGGGCAAGGCCAAGACGGTGGTGTTCGATTTCTTCGCCCGACCGGTGGCGATCGAGGGGGACGGGCGGGCCGAACGGCTGGTGGTCGAGCGGACCAGGCTCGATGAGGCCGGGCAAAGCGTCGGCACGGGCGAAACCTATGCCATCCCGGCCAGCCTGGTGATCAGCTCGATCGGCTATGCCACCCCGCCGATTGACGGCGTGCCCTACGACGATCGCGGCGGGAAATTCGCCAGCCAGGCGGGCCGCATCGACGACGGGCTTTACTGCGTCGGTTGGGCCAGGCGCGGGCCGTCGGGGACGATCGGCACCAACCGGCCCGACGGCTATGAGGTGGCGGAACAGGTTGCGGGGGCGATGCCGCCGGGCTCGGACGGCGGCAAGGCCGGCGGGGGCGGGCTCGACGCGTTGCTCGATGAGCGCGGCGCCAAGCCGACCAGCTTCGCCGACTGGCGCCGGATCGAAGCCGCCGAGGCCGCCGCCGCCCGCCCCGACGCCCCGCGCGAGAAAATCGTCCGCCACGACGATTGGCTCAAGCTGCTCGGGCACTGACATGCTTGCGCTATCGGGGGGCCACCGCTAGGAAGCCCGCGCCTTGGACCCGCGCTTAACCCGCGCCGGTTCGGTCGGGGAGTAGCTCAGCCTGGTAGAGCACTGTCTTCGGGAGGCAGGGGCCGGAGGTTCGAATCCTCTCTCCCCGACCATTTTTCCGTGCGCGCCGTCGGCGACTTTTCGGTGCCGGACTCGACTCCCCTCGGCAACCGGCGTTTAATCAAGGGCGACGCCCCGCCGGGCATGGCGGGGCGCGCAGCAGGGGATGTTCCGATGCGGAGTCCATCACTCGTCTTGAGCCTAACCGTCGCCGCCAGCCTGGCCGGCGCCTGTTCCGCCGCGTTGCCGCCGCCGCTGATGGCGCAGCCGATGGCCGGGCCGAAGGCCGTCGCCACGCCGATCGTGCGCACCGCGAAGACCACTTCCGGTCAGCCGCTAAGGCTGCCCCAGGGGCCGGCGGAAATGGTCGCCACCGCGGTCGACTTCCCGCCCGGCGGGCGGGTCATGCTCCACCGCCATCCGTGGTCGCGCTTTCTTTATGTCGAGAAGGGTCGGGTGGCGATTATCAACCGTGATACCGGCGCCACCGTCGAAGCCGCCGCCGGGCAGGCGCTGGCCGAAGTCATCGGCCAGTGGCACGAAGGCGTCGCGCTCGACGGCCAGCCGGCGCGGCTGATAGTGATCGACCTGGTGCCGCCCGGCGTCGTCAATATGGAAATGCCGAAGTAGCGCCGCGTCCGGCGCCGGCTCAGGGCCGGCGGGCGGTCCCGACCAGCGCCTCGAGCGCAGCGACATGGGCGAAAAACGCCTTGCGTCCGCTGCGCGTCAGCGATGCCCACGTCCGCTGGCGTCCGTCCGACGCGGCCTTGCGCAGCGCGATATGGCCGGCGTCCGACAGCGCCGCCAAATGCTTCGACAGCACCGAATCGCTGACTTTGACGATGTCCCGCAATCGGGCGAATTCGGCATCGTCGACATTGGCCAGGATGGCGACGATCTGCAGGCGCGCGGGCGGGTGGAGCACCGCGTCGAACCCCGTTGGCAGGTCCATCCTAGGCCCCCAGTTCGCGCGCGAACACGCGCTGCCAGATGATGCTGCCGATCGCGCTGACGACGAAGGCGAGCGCGCCGACGGCGAGGATGATGCCGGTCGATCCGCCCTCCTCGGACGTCCAGACGTTGTAGGCGTAGAGACTGAGGTCGATCGCCAGCATGGCGAAGGACACGAACAGCGTCTTGCCGCGGCGGTAGCCGTTGACGAACATGCCCATCCGCTTGCGGTCGGACCGGACAATGACCGCCATGGCTAGCAACGTCCCGACGATAAGGAGCAGCCTGGCCGGGAGTGGCACAGCGGGGGAGGTCACGATGACGGCCATGATCGCGGCAAACGCGGCGTGGCGCCACGGCGGACAATTGGCGGCGGCGGCCAGTTGCCGCTCGGCATCGCTCTTGGCCGCCAGCGCGGCGCGGGCCTCGTCTTCAAAGGTCGTGGTCATCATCGGCTCCTCACTTTCCATTATGGAAAGCGAACTAGCCGTGACTTTCCAGTCTGGCAAGTAAAAACTTTCCGATGTGGAAAGTCAGTCGGCCATGGCCGGGGTCAGCGCTTCGATCAGCGCCTCGGCGGCGGGACCGCTCGATGCCGGGTTCTGGCCAGTGATGAGCAGGCCGTCGCGCACGACATGCGGCCCGAATGCGGCGGCTTTCGAATAATCGCCGCCCTTGGCCTTCAGCATGTCCTCGAGCAGGAAGGGCACGATGTTGGTCAGCCCGACCGCTTCCTCTTCCTCGTTGGTGAAGCCGGTGACGCGCTTGCCCTTGACCACAGGCGAGCCGTCGGCGGCGGTGACGTCGCGCAGCACGGCGGGCGCATGGCACACCAGCGCGACCGGCTTGCCGGCGGCGATGGTCGCTTCGATCAGCGCCTTGGAGTCGGCGCTGTCGGCGAGGTCCCACAGCGGGCCATGGCCGCCCGGATAGAAGACCGCGTCGAATGCGCCGGCGTCGATATCGGCCAGCTTGAGCGTGGATGCGAGTTCGCGCTGTGCATCGCCATCGCCCTTGAACCGGCGGGTGGCGTCGGTCTGGGCGTCGGGCGCGTCGCTCTTGGGGTCGAGCGGCGGCTGGCCACCCTTGGGGCTGGCGAGCGTGATCGTGTGGCCGGCGTCCTTGAGCACATAATAAGGCGCGGCGAACTCCTCGAGCCAGAAGCCGGTCTTGTGGCCGGTGTCGCCTAGCAGATCGTGGCTGGTCAGCACCATCAGGATGTTCATTGCGCGCTCCTTCGTCAGTCCCCGCCCGGCGCCAAGATGGGGAGGCGGATCGCCGCTTTGAAGGGCGTCAGGTCGCGAAGCTGGGGTCGAGCCGGTAGGCTTTGCGCTTCAACGCCGGCCAGGCGAGCAGATTCGCCGCCATTTTCAGCCCGACCCCGCCTTGCTCGGCGGCGAGCTCGGCGGCGCCCTGCGGCGGACGGCTGACGGCATCGCCCGCCGACAGCGCCATGATCTGCGCCTCGCACGCGCGCTCGATGAAATAGAGTTTCAAAAAGCATTCGCCGACGTTGCCGCCGACCGCCAGCGTGCCATGGTTCCTCAGCAGCATGGCGCCCTTGGTGCCGAGATCGGCGACGATCCGCTCGCGCTCGTCATGATCGACCGCGACGCCCTCATACTCATGGAAGGCGAGGTCACCGCGCACCAGCATCGCGGTCTGGGTCAGCGGCAGCAGTCCCTCCTCATGCGCGCTGACCGCCTGCCCGGCGGGGGTGTGGAGGTGCATCACCGCATGCGCGTCCTCGCGCGCCATGTGCACCGCCGAATGGATGGTGAAGCCGGCCGGGTTGGTGATGAATGGCGTCGGCTCGACTGGATTGCCGTGGACGTCGACCTTGACCAGCGAGGAGGCGGTGACCTCCTCGAACATCAACTGGTACGGGTTGAGCAGGAAATGATGCTCGGGCCCGGGAATGCGGGCCGACAAATGGGTGAAGATGAGGTCGTCCCAGCCGTAATGCGAGACCAGGCGGTAAGCGGCGGCAAGGTCGACGCGGATCGCCCATTCCTCGGCGCTGACCTTGCCCTTCATCGACGGGATCTCGACGGCGCCTTCGCTAACTGCGGCGTGGGCGCTGTCCATGCCACGGGTCATGTCGTCGGCGCGGTTCATCGGGCTTGCTCCTGAGATGCCTGGCGGTCGGGATGGGCGGCGGCGAACGCCGGGTGGGCGCTGGCGGTCTCGTCGGCGCGGCGCAAAGTCGGATAATCGGCGATCGGCACCGAAAAGCGCCGGGCATTGTACAGCTGCGGCACCAGGCAGATGTCGGCCAGGCTCGGCGCATCGCCGACCAGGAAGGCGCCGGCACGCGGCTGGGCCATCGTCTCCAGCGCGGCAAGGCCCTCGACCACCCAGTGGCGGTACCACTCGTCCTTGGCGCCCTGCGACTGGCCGAGCGTGCCCTCGAGATATTTGAGGACGCGCAAATTATTGAGCGGGTGGATGTCGCAGGCGATGGTCAGCGCCAGCGCCAGCACATGGCTGCGCTCGGCCGCGTCCTTGGGGACAAACGGGTTGGCTTTGAATTTCGCGTCGAGATAGTCGCAGATCGCCAGGCTCTGGGTCAGCTGGTGACCGTCGATGTCGAGCATCGGCACGAACCCCTGCGGGTTGAGCGCGCGATAGGCGGCGCTTTTCTGCGCCCCCTTGGCCAGGTTGATCGGGCGCTGTTCGTAATCGACGCCCTTCAGGTTGAGCGCAATGCGCACCCGGTACGCGGCCGAGGAGCGGAAATAGTCATAGAGGATGGCGCGGCTCATGGGGTGCCAGAGTGCGCCGCGCGCGGCGGGTTCGTCAATCGAGGAACGGCGCGATGACGGCGGTGGGGACGCGCAGCGGCCGGCCGGTAGCCTTGTCGAGGATCGCCCAGGTGGTGCGGGCGCGGACCCGGGCCTTGCCGTCGGCGCCGGTGAATTCCATCAGCCGGTCGAACCGCGCGCCCTTCGGCGACTCCCCCACCCAGGTGCGCCCGCTCACCGTCTCGCTGACCGTGACGGCGCGCAGATAATCGATCTCGTGGCGGATGATGACCCACACGTAGGCGTCCTTGTGCGCGACATCGGCAACCGCCTCCCAATGCGCCACCGCGACATCCTGGATCCACTGCACCCACACCGCATTGTTGACATGCCCCAGCTCGTCGATGTGCTCGGGAAGCGCGGTGATGTCGCGGGTGAAGACGGGCCGGGTCATTGGCTCACCCCGCCACCTGCGTCAGGACGAAGGCGTAGGCTTCGGCGAGTTCGTGGAGGGCGTTCCAGCGGCCCGACTTCCCGCCGTGCCCGGCGCCCATGTTGATCTTGAGCAATTGGAGGTTCGAATCGGTGCGGGTGGCGCGCAGTCTGGCGGCCCATTTGGCCGGCTCCCAATAGGTCACGCGCGGGTCGGTGAGGCCGCCGGTGATGAGCATCGCCGGATAGGCCTGGGGCGAGACATTGTCGTACGGCGAGTAACTGCGGATCAGGTCGAACGCGTCCTTGTCCTCGATCGGGTTGCCCCACTCGGTCCACTCGCCCGGCGTCAGCGGCAGCGTGTCGTCGAGCATGGTGTTGAGGACATCGACGAACGGCACGTCGGCGACGATTGCGCCGAATAGGTCGGGCGCCTGGTTGACCACCGCGCCCATAAGCTCGCCGCCGGCCGAGCCGCCCTGCGCCGCCACCCGCCCGGCCTTGGCATAGCCGGCGGCGATCAGGCCCTTCGTCACGTCGACGAAATCGTTGAAGCTGTTGGTGCGGGCCTTCAGCTTACCGTCGAGGAACCATTGATAGCCAAGGTCGTCGCCGCCACGGATATGGGCGATGGCGAAGGCGAAGCCGCGGTCGACCAGGCTGAGGCGGCTGGTCGAGAAGCTTGGCGGGATGGCATAGCCGTAGGCGCCATAGCCATAGACGAACAATTTGCCCGACCCGTCGAGCTTGCTGTCGCTCAAGCGCACGACCGACACCGGCACTCGCACCCCGTCGCGCGCCTTGATCATCAGCCGCTCGGTGACGTAGCGGGCGGGGTCGTAGCCCGACGGGATCTCCTGGACCTTGAGCGTCTCGAGCCGGTGATCGGCGGGGTGATAGTCGAACACCGTCGCCGGGGTGACCATCGATGAATAGGACAGGCGATAGGCGGCGGGGGCATAATCGGGGTTGCCGGCGAAGCCCGCGCTATAGCTCGCCTCGGCGAACGGCACGCGTTCTTCGGCGCCGCTCGCATAATCGCGCAGGACGAGCTGATCGAGGCCGTCGACGCGGCTGGTGATGAGCAAATGGTCGCGGTGCGACGTGACCCCGCGCAGGTAGGTGCGGTCGGAGCCGGGGACGACCTCGTGCCACCGTCCGGGATCGCCGACGTCGGCCGAAACGAGGCGGAAGTTGACGTGGGTGTCATTGGTCAGGATCCACAATTTGCCGTGGGCCGCGTCGACATCATATTGCACGTCGGCGGCGCGCGGGCGGATCAGGTCGAGCGGCGCGTCGGGGTTGTCGGCGGGGACGATGCGCGTTTCGCCCGAACTGTTGTGACCGGTAGCGATGATGATCAGGCTGCGGTCGGTCGTGCGGTCGACGTGGACCGAGAAAGCAATGTCGTCGACTTCCTCATAGAGCGTGCGCGCGGCGGCCGGATCCTCGCCGATGCGGTGGTGGCGGGCGCGAAAGCTGCGCCACTGGTCGTTGACCTCGGTGAACACCAGCGCGTCGGAACCCGACGACCACACCGGGCTGCCGATCCCGACGGTGGTGACGGTTTCGATATCCTCGCCGGTGGCGAGGTCGCGCACCACCAGTTTGAACCGCTCCGACCCATCATCGTCGACCATCGTCGCCAGCAATTTGCCGTCGGGGCTGACGGCGAAGGCGCCGAGTCGGAAATAATCCTTGCCCTCGGCCTCGGCATTTTCATCGAAGATCAGCGATTCGGCGGCGCCGCCGACAGGGGTCCGGTACCAAAGCCGATATTGCGTCCCCGGCTTGAACGCCGAGCGGTAGAGAAAGCCGCCGTCGCGGATCGGGACCGAGCTGTCGTCCTCCTTGATGCGGCCCTTCATCTCCTCGAACAATTCGGCGATCAGCGGTTGGTGCGGGGCCATGGCGGCGTCGAAATAGCTGTTTTCCGCGGTCAGATAGGCAATCACGTCGGGGTCGGGGTCGGTGACGTTGGGATAGCCAGGGTCGCGCAACCACGCCCAGGGATCGTCGATGGTAACCCCGTGGCGGGTGAAGCTGTGCGGGCGCTGGTCGGCGAGCGGAGGATCGGGAAGGTTTTGCAAAAATTCTACTCCGTTCGGGCCGAGGCTGTCGAAGCCCTGCACTTTCTCTCGACAGCCTGATAGAGAAGTGCGGCCCTTCGACAAGTTGAGTGGGTGCGATATGCTCCCAGCATGTCGCAGTCAGTCCGGGGGACTGACGGCCCAATCAAGGGCAAATGGAGTGAGATTATGTCCAGCCATGCCGACCGCCTCAAGGCCCTGCGCGAACAGTTGAAGGCCGACCGCCTCGACGGCTTCGTGGTGCCGCTGACCGACGAACATATGAGCGAATATGTCGGCAGCTATGCCCAGCGGCTGGAATGGCTGACCGGGTTCAAGGGTTCGGCCGGGTCGGCGGTGGTGCTTCCGCAAGAGGCGGCGATCTTCACCGACGGGCGCTACACGCTGCAGGTCCGCAGCCAGGTCAGCGGCGATCAGTGGAGCTATCAGTCGGTGCCCGAAACCAGCATCGCCCAATGGCTGCGCGAGCATGCGCCGAAGGGCGGCCGCATCGGCTACGACCCGTGGCTGCACACCTCCGACTGGGTCAAGCAGGCGACCGAGCAATTGCGCGCCAAGGGCGCCGAGCTGGTCGCGGTCGGCAGGAACCCGATCGACGCGGTATGGAACGACCGGCCGGAGCCGTCGAAGGCGCGGTTGGTGGTCCAGCCCGAGGCGCTGGCCGGCCAGTCGTCGGCCGACAAGCGCCACGCCATGGCCGACTGGCTGAAGAGCGAGGGCGCTGACGCAGCGGTGCTCGCGGCTTTGGATTCGATCGCCTGGACCTTCAACCTGCGCGGCGCCGACGTGACCCACACCCCGGTCGCTCTGGCCTATGCTTTGGTCAACGACGACGGCACCGCCGAACTGTTTGTCGCCGGGGAAAAGGTCGATCCGGAGGTGCGCGCGCACCTCGGCAACGGCGTCCGCCTGCACGAGCGCGACGCGTTCGAGCCCTATCTGGCGGAAATGAAGGGCAAGCTGATCGCGGTTGATCCCGAGCGGTCGGTGGCGGCGATCACCCAGGCGCTCGAGGGCGGCGGCGCGCGGGTGCTGCGCCGGCGCGACCCGGCGGTGCTGCCCAAGGCGATCAAGAACAAGGTTGAAATCGCCGGCCACCAGGCGGCCCAGGCGCGCGACGGCGCGGCCATCGTCCGCTTCCTCAAATGGGTCGAGGCCGAGGCGCCCAAGGGCGGGCTCGACGAATTGAAGGCGTCCGACAAGCTCGAGGGGCTGCGCCGCGAGGGCGGCCTGCTCAAGGATTTGTCGTTCGATTCGATCTCGGGGGCGGGACCGAACGGCGCGATCGTCCATTACAAGGCGTCGCCGGAAACCAACCGGCCGCTCGAGATGAACTCGCTCTATTTGATCGATTCGGGCGGGCAATATGCCGACGGCACGACCGACATCACTCGCACGCTGGCGATCGGCGAGCCAACCGACGAGATGCGCGACCGCTTCACGCGGGTGCTCAAAGGGCACATCGCGATTGCCACCGCTCTGTTCCCCAAGGGCACCCGCGGCACCCAGCTCGACAGTTTCGCGCGGCGGCCATTGTGGGAAGCCGGGCTCGATTATGCCCATGGCACCGGCCATGGCGTCGGCGCCTTCCTTGCGGTCCACGAAGGGCCGCAGCGCATTTCGCCGGCGGGATCTAGCCAGGCGGGCGGCGATGAGCCGCTGGCGGCGGGGATGATCCTGTCGAACGAGCCGGGCTATTACAAAGCCGGCGCCTACGGCATCCGCATCGAAAACCTCGTGCTGACGGTCGAAAAGCAGGTCGAGGGCGCGGAGAAACCGATGCTCGGGTTCGACACATTGACCTTCGCCCCGATCGAGCGGCGGCTGATCGTCAAGGACATGCTGACCCCAAGCGAGCTGGCGTGGCTCGAGGCCTATCACGCCGAGGTGGTCGAAAAGATCGGCCCCGCGCTCGACGGCGACGACGGCGCCTGGCTCGACGCGGCCTGCGCGCCGCTCTAGCGGTCGGGATCGGGCTTTGGCGCGGGTGCGTCGGCCTCGCGCGCCTGGGCCTTGCGGCGCTTGAGGTTGTCGCGCAGCGCGGCGGCGAGGCGTTCTTCACGTGCTTTGTCGGGCCCGGCCATCGCGCCCGACGCTAATATTCGCTGGCGCCCGGGGCAAGCCGGGTTGACGCCGCCCCGCCCAGCATCCATAGGCCCGCCCGTCCTTCCGACATGCTGCCGTAGCTCAGTGGTAGAGCGCATCCTTGGTAAGGCTGAGGTCGTGAGTTCAATCCTCACCGGCAGCACCATTTTCCCCGCCTGCGGGCGGCGGGTTTCACGTCCGCGAGGCGGCGATTCCCGGTTCGGGACGGCGCCTCCGGCCCTTTACCTCCCGGTAACTAAATAAGGCGATATTCCCCGGGCCTGACCTAGGGGAATTTTGATGTCCAAGTTTTACAAGATGATTAGCGATTCGAAGGGCGCGACGGCCATCGAATACGGCCTGATCGCCGCGCTCATCGCGGTCGCCGCGATTGCGGCCATGCAAAGCGTCGGTTCGAAGCTCGGCACGACCTTCAACAACGTCTCAAGCCAACTCGGCTAAGTCGTCAGTACTGCTTGGCGGGGGCGCTGCACCAGCTGGTGCGGTGTCCCTTCTACCGTCTGGCGATTGACGTGCCCGGCGACCCGCCGCATGGCGCGACGATGCGCTTTTTCTCCGACAACGCCGCCGCTGCCTGTCCGCAAGCGATGCGTGCGCTGGCCGACGCCAACCACCTCGACACGGCTTATGACGGCGATGCGCTGAGCGAGCGGCTCGACGCGGCGTTCTCGGCCCTGTTCGAAACCGAGGTCGCGGCACTGTGGGTGTCGACCGGCACCGCCGCCAATTGCCTGGCGCTGGCCGCGATGTGCCCGCCGACCGGGGCGATCGTCTGCCACCGCGTGGCGCATATCGAGGTCGATGAGGCCGGCGCGCCGGGCTTCTTCACCCATGGCGCCAAGCTGATGCTGGTCGATGGGGACGGCGCCAAGTTCACGCCGCAGGCGCTGGCGGCGGCGTGCGACGGGGTGCGCGACGACATCCACCAGGTCCAGCCGGCGGCCTGCTCGATCACCAACGCCACCGAATATGGCCTTGTCTACCGCGCCGACGAAGTCGCCGCCATCGGCGCCGAGTGCCGCGCGCGAAAGCTTGCGCTGCACATGGACGGCGCGCGCTTCGCCAACGCCATCGCCTTCACTGGCGAAAATGTCGCCGACGTCACCTGGCGGGCGGGGGTCGAGGCCCTGTCGTTCGGCTTCGTCAAGAATGGCGCGATGAACGCCGAGGCGCTGATCCTGTTCGACCGGTCGAAGGCCGATACCGTGCGGCGGTTGCGCAAGCGTTCGGGGCATCTGCTGTCCAAGGGTCGTTACCTCGCCGCGCAATTGCTGGCGATGGTCGAGGGCGATGTGTGGCTCGACAATGCCCGCGCCGCCAATGCCGCCGCGGCCGCGCTGGCCGAGGCGGCGGGCAGCGAGAGGCTGCTCTATCCGGTCGAGGCCAACGAATTGTTCGTGCGGATGACCCCGGCCGAGGCGGCCAGCCTGATGGCGCAGGGCTTTGACTTTTACGACTGGGCGCCGGGCGTCGCCCGGCTGGTCACCGCGTGGAACCAGGACATGGCCGCGGTCGACGCGCTGGCGAAAGCGATCCGCGCCCTGTGAGCCGCGCCGATCCGGTCAAGATCGACGCGTCGATCGTCATTCCGTTCATCATCTTCACCGCCATCTGGGGGTCGACCTGGATCGTCATCCGCGACCAGATCGGCAGCGTGCCGGCGGTGTGGTCGGTCGCCTATCGCTTCATCATCGCGGCGGTGGCGATGGCCGCGGTGGCGCGGTGGCAGGGCCATCGGCTGGCGCCGTCGCGCGGGCTGCTCGGCTCGGCGGCGTTCCTCGGCATCGCCCAGTTCAGCGCCAATTTCAGCTGCGTCTACCAGGCCGAGCATTTCGTCACGTCGGGGCTGGTGGCGACGGTGTTCGCGCTGCTCCTCATTCCCAACAGCCTGCTCGCCTGGGCCTATCTCGGCCAGCGCCCGGGCCGCGCCTTCCTTGTCGGCGGGGCGGTCGCGGTGGCCGGGGTCGGGCTGTTGTTCGCCAACGAGCTGGCCGCGGCCTCGGGGCGCGGCGGCGGCGTGCTGATCGGGCTCGCCTGGACGCTGGCGGGGCTGATGGGCGCGTCGATGGCCAATGTCTTCCAGGCCGGCGATCGGGCCAAGCGCCACCCGCTGCCGGTGCTGCTGGCGTGGAGCATGGCGTTCGGCGCGCTGGCCGACGTGCTGATTGCGCTGGCCACCTCAGGGGCGCCGTCGTTCGACCCGCGCCCAGCCTAT
>JBDSRV010000037.1:0-47076 GCA_039929125.1 Sphingomicrobium sp. | reverse complement strand
CATAAGAAAGCAGGCGGCTCCAGCCGCAACGGTCGCGACTCCGAATCGAAGCGCCTCGGCGTCAAGAAGTTCGGCAGCGAAGCTGTGCGCGCCGGCAACATCATCGTCCGTCAACGCGGCACCAAATGGTATCCGGGCGACAATGTCGGCCTGGGCAAGGACCATACATTGTTTGCCCTGACCGACGGCCGCGTCGCGTTTCGTGACGGCAAGCTCGGCCGCAAATACGTCCACGTCGAGGCGATTATGCCGGCGGCGGCGGAATAGGGGATCGGTCGCTGACGGGCCGCTCCCATGAGGGGCAGCCCAGGTCAGGTCCACCACGACGGACTTGAAAAGGGAGAAGAGGGCAGCCCCCTCCTCTCCCTTTTTCTATGCGTCCTCATCTTCTCCCGAAACTGTCACGAAGCGGCCCTACGGCGCGCCTCGGGGAATGGAGGGATGTGATGTTCGCCCGTACGGAAAGATTGCTGCTCAGGCCGGGGTTCGCCGAGGATGCGGAGGCGCTTGCCCGCGCCATCGGCGACGAGATGATCGTCCGCAACCTCGCCACCGCGCCATGGCCCTATGGCAAGGCCGAGGCGGCGGCCTTCCTGGCGCGCCCGCACGACCCCGCGTTGCCGAGCTGCCTGATCTATGAGCGGACCGACGGCGCGCCGTTGCTGGTCGGCGCCTGCGGGCTGGGCCGGCGCCCCTCGGGCACGGTCGAGATGGGCTATTGGGTCGCGCGTCCGCACTGGAATCGCGGCATCGCCACGGAGGCCGGGCGGGCGGTCATCGCCATGGCCCGCGCGCTGCGCCTGCCGCGGCTCGAAGCGTCGGTGTTCCTCGACAATCCGGCGTCGGCGCGGGTGCTGGAGAAGCTCGGTTATCGCGCCACCGGCCTGACCGCGCCGCGCCACAGCTGCGCCCGCGGCGAGGAAACCCCGGCAAGGCTCTACCGCCTCCGTCTGGTCGACCGCGAGGAGGCGCTGGCGGCCTAGGCCGCGCGGCGGACCTTGCGGCCGGGTTCGGGCACCGGGGCATGCGCTTCATAGGCCGCGATGAGCGCGCGGTCGTCGATCGTCCACGGATGAAAGTTCGGGCTGAAAAAGGCCGCCCAGGCGCTGAAGATCCGGCGGAACATGCCGGGCCGCACCCACGCGTACCACAGCAGCCCGGCCCACGCCTTGGCGCCGGTGATCCCGTCCTGGCGCAGCAATTCGAGCGCCCCGGCGGTGCGGTCGACGACGAAGTTGCGGGTGACGAACAGCATCACCTTGGCCTTGACCTTCCACCTTTTCGCCCGCGGCCAGTCGCGCGTGGCGTGAAGCCAGGTGTCATAGGCGACGCCCTTATGCTCGATCTCCTCGCTGGCGTGCCACCGCCACAGGTCGGCGGTCGCGGCGTCGGCGCCGGCCAGGTGGCGCGGGTCGGCCAGCAATTCATGCGCCAGGATCGCGGTGAAATGCTCCAATGCCATGGTTGCCGCCAGGCTGGCGATCGGCGGGCGGCTCTTGGTGATCGCGAGCCGCTTGCGGACCTGCACCTCCAGCTTGGTCAGGTCATAGCCGGCATCGGCCGCGCGGCGATTGAACGCCAGATGCTCGCGGCTGTGGACCACTTCCTGCGTCGTGAAATTCTTGATGTCCTCCGCCAGTTTGGCGTCGGTGCCGTCGCGGAACTTGCGCACGCTGTCGACGAAAAACGCCTCGCCGTCGGGGAAGGTCGCCGACAAAGCGTTGTAGAGCGCGCTCGCATAAGGGTTGCCGCTGTGCCACCAGCGCGGGGTCGCTTCGTCGCGTCCGAAGCGGCGGTCGCGCGGCGTGATGGTGAGGTCGACCGGGGTGATCGGCGCGGCACTTGCCTGCGTCAGGGTTGCGGCGTTCATCGTTCCACTCCAAGGACAGTCCAACCGAAACTGGGTCTTGCTGACATAAATGTCAATAGTCTTGCAATCTCGTAAACGCCTGTCTCCGGACGAGAGCCGCGCCGCCGCGGTTGGCGCCGCGCGCGCACTCCTGCGCGACCAGGGCGTCGCCGCCATCACGCTGAAGGCGGTCGCCGGCAGGATCGGCCGCACCCACGCCAATCTGCTCCACCATTTCGGCTCGGTCGCCGGCCTCCACCGCGCCTTGGCCGAGGATATCGCGCACCAAGTGGCGTCTTCGATCACCGGATCGATCGGCCGCATGCGCCGCGGCGAGGCGCGATTGCGCGATGTCATCGAAGGCATGTTCGATGCATTCGACGAGCAGCGCGTCGGCGAACTGATGGCGTGGGTCGTCCTCACCCGCCAGCGCGAAGCGCTGGAGCCGGTCGTCGCCGCCATCGCCCAGGTCGTGCGCGACATTTCGGAGCCCGGCGACACGCGCCCGCTAGACCAGGCCACGCTCGGCCTCGTCCTCCTCGCCATCGGCGACAGCCTGGCCGGCGCCGAAGTCGCCCGCGCCTGCGGCCTGCCGAAAACCGCCGCCCGCGACATCGCCGTTCGGCAGGTTATTGCCGTACTGGCGGGTAAGGTTCGCGGCGAGGCCTAGCGGCCCCGCCTACCCCGCCAGGATCGCCGCCGCGGTTTCCTCGATCGTGCCGGCGACGAGCAGCGAATCGCCGCCGACGACCCCGACCTTGGTCTGGCCATTCTCGTGGGTCCGCAGCCAGGCGATATTCTCCGCGACGACCAGATAGTCGCCGCCGCGCGACTTGAGCATGATGAACTTCATGGGAAACGTCTCCTGACGCCGACCGCTCTAGGCCCTCAAGATGTGGTTCGCGTTAACGCGGGGCCGGCCCCGCCCTTCGCTTTCGCGGCCGCTTCGCCTAAAGGCGCGCGATGCATTTTCTCGACCAGGCAAAAATCTTCATCCGCTCGGGCGGCGGCGGCCCCGGGGCGGTCAGCTTCCGGCGCGAAAAATTCATGGAATATGGCGGCCCCGACGGCGGCGAGGGCGGCAAGGGCGGCGATATCGTGTTCGAAGCGGTGGCCGGCCTCAACACCCTGATCGACTTTCGCTACACCCAGCATTTCCGCGCGCCCCGCGGCAAGGGCGGCTCGGGCTCTAACCGCACCGGCGGCGGCGGCAAGGACCTCGTCATCAAGGTGCCGGTGGGCACGCAGATCCTCGCCGACGATGAGGAGCGCAGCCTGCTCGCCGATTTCACCGAGGTCGGCCAGCGCATCCACTTCCTCAAGGGCGGCGACGGCGGGCGCGGCAACGCCAGCTACAAGACTTCGACCAACCGCGCCCCGCGCCAGCACGGCACCGGCTGGCCGTCGGAGGAAATGTACGTCTGGCTGCGGCTCAAGCTGATGGCCGATTGCGGGCTGGTCGGCCTGCCCAATGCCGGCAAGTCGACCTTCCTCAACCGCACCACCAACGCCGTCGCCAAGGTCGGGGAATATCCGTTCACGACCTTGAAGCCGCAGCTTGGCGTGGTCCGCCACAAGGGCCGCGAATTCGTCCTTGCCGACATCCCCGGCCTGATCGAGGGTGCTGCCGAAGGTGCCGGCATCGGCGACCGCTTCCTCGGCCACGTCGAGCGCACCCGCGTCCTGCTGCACCTGGTCGATGCCGCGGGCGATGACCCGGTCGAGGCGTGGCGGATCGTCCGCGGCGAGCTCGAGGCCTATGGCGCGGGCCTTGAGGACAAGCCCGAATTGCTGGCTTTGTCGCGCGCCGATCTGGTCGACGCCAAGGACCTCGCCAAGCTGGCGAAGAAGCTCGCCAAGGCCGCCGGCCACGACCCGTTCGTCATTTCCGCCGCGACCGGCGACGGCATCGATCCGTTGCTCGATGCCATCCTCGACGCGCTCGGCGACGTCGCCGAGGCCGAAGTGGAGAGCGAACCCGCCAGCGACTGGTCGCCGCTTTGAGGTTGGCGATCACCGGCGCGACCGGCTTCGTCGGCAGCCGCCTGCTCGACGCCGCGATCGCCGCCGGTCACCAGGTCCGCGCCCTCACCCGCCGGCCGCAACCTGAGCGCGCTGGCGTCGATTGGATCGACGGCGCGCTTGATCAGCCCGCCAGCCTTGCTCGCCTCGTCGCCGGCGCCGATGCGCTGATCCATGTCGCTGGGGTCATCAACGCCCCCGACGCCGCCGGTTTCGAGCGCGGCAACGTCATCGGCACCGGCGCCGTGCTCGCGGCGGCCGAGAAAGCCGCCATCGCGCGCTTCGTCCACGTCTCCTCGCTCGCCGCCCGCGAGCCGCAGCTGTCGCTCTACGGCGGCTCCAAGGCGCGCTCGGAAAGCCTCGTCGCCGCCAGCCCCCTGCCCTCGGCGATCGTCCGCCCGCCGGCCGTCTACGGCCCTGGCGACCGCGAGACGCTCGAACTGTTCAAGATGGCCGCGCGCGGGCTCGTCCTGCTCCCACCAAAAGGCCGCCTGTCGCTGATCCACGTCGACGACCTCGCCATGCTCCTGCTCGCCCTTGCCGCACCCGATGCGCCGGCCGGCCTGACGGTCGAGCCCGACGATGGCCATCCCGGCGGCTGGAGCCACACCGAGTTTGCCGCCGCGCTGGGCGACGCCGTCGGGCGCAAGGTGCGGACGGTTTCGGCGCCGACGATGCTGGTCAAGCTCGCCGCCCGCGCCGACCGGCTGGTGCGCGGCGCCGGGGCCAAGCTGACCCCCGACCGCGCCGCTTATTTCTGCCATCCCGACTGGGTTGCCGACCCCGATCGCGCCGCGCCGCCGTCGCTGTGGCAGCCGCGCCTCCCGACTCCTCAGGGTCTGGCCGACACCGCCGCCTGGTATCGCGCCGCCGGCTGGCTTTAGGCGATCACCCCCCGGTCAGGCCTTGACCCCGTCCCAGATCAATTGGCCGACGACGGCCGCGGCGGTGATGATCATGCCCCAGAAGAAGAAGGTGTAGCTCCAGTACAGCCACTTGTACTTGTTATCGCGCAGGACATGGCCATGGTCCCACAGATCGCCAGTCAGGCGGCGATAGGTCTCCTCTTCGCTCGACAGGACGCGCATCATCTCGTCGACATATTCCTCCCGCGGGCAGTCGATGTAGCTGCCGAAGAACAGGATGTTGACCTTGTCGGCGGGGATCGGCGCGGCCGCCTTGCGCATCCGGTTTGGGCGCACCGTCAGCACGCCGAAAATGGTGGCAATGAACGAAAACATCGTCAGCACCAGCAGCGGCGTGCTCGCCTTGCCCTGGGCGATGTCGCTGATCGACAAGGAGAAGACGACGAAGCTGGCGCCGAGAAGGATCGAGGCCTTGCTGTCGGCCATCCCGGACAGGGTGATGTTGGTGCTATTGGCCGCCATGATGAGGTTGTGCACCTCTTTGGGGAACTCATAGCCGGGGTCGCCGAGTTTCAGCTTTGTGTCGGTCATCGTCACTCCCAGGCAAGCGCCGCGCATCAGAATATGCTTCGGGCCTTTGCGCAAGCCCTGTCGTACCGGCGCCTCTTTCCCGCCCCAATCGATTGCGAAAGCCCAGCCTCCCGACTAGGACGCCAGCCATGACCAACCGAGCCGACACCGACGCCGGGGTGAAGACCCTGATCGAACCGTTCAACAAGAAGGGGATCGAGGTCACGGACTCGACCCGCTTCGCCCAGGACCTCGAATGGGACAGCCTGACCGTGCTCGATTTCGTCGCCACCATCGAGGACGAATTCGACATCCTCATCACCATGAACCAGCAGGCCGAGATCGAGACCGTCGGCCAGCTCGTCGACGCGGTCGAGAAACTGAAGGTCTGAAACCGCCTCCCGTTGGATTGAATCGCAAATGACCGACCTTTTCTCCAAATTCGACGCGTTGATCGAAACCCGCGAGCAATTGCTCTCGACCGGCCTGACCGATCCGTTCAACCTCGTCATGGAGCGTGTCCTTTCGCCGACCGTGGCGGTGTGCAACGGGCGCGAGACGATCCTGCTCGGCACCTACAATTACATGGGCATGACGTTCGATCCGGACGTCATCGCCGCCGGCAAGAAGGCGCTCGACGACTATGGCGCGGGCACCACCGGCAGCCGCGTCCTCAACGGCACCTACGCCGGCCACAAGGCGTGCGAGGAAGCGCTCAAGACGTTCTACGCGATGGACCATGCGATGGTCTTCTCGACCGGCTACCAGGCCAATCTCGGGATCATCTCGACCATCGCCGGCAAGGACGATTACATCGTCCTCGACATCGACAGCCACGCCTCGATCTACGACGGCTGCGCGCTCGGCAATGCCAACATCGTGCCGTTCCGCCACAATGATGTTGATGCGCTCGAAAAGCGCCTCAAGCGGATCCCCGAGGGCGCTGGCAAATTGGTCATTCTCGAAGGCGTCTATTCGATGCTCGGCGACATCGCGCCGTTGAAGGAAATGGTCGCGGTGTCGAAGGCGGCCGGCGCGATGGTGCTGGTCGACGAGGCCCATTCGATGGGCTTCATCGGCGAGAACGGCCGCGGCGTGGCCGAAGCGCAGGGCGTCATCGACGATGTCGATTTCATCATCGGGACCTTCTCCAAGTCGGTCGGGACGGTCGGCGGTTTTTGTGTCTCCAACCATCCCAAGTTCGAAATCCTCCGCCTGGTCTGCCGCCCCTACGTCTTCACCGCCTCGCTGCCGCCGTCGGTCGTGGCCACCGCCGCCACCTCGATCGCCAAGCTGATGCACGGCGCCGACAAGCGCGCGCATCTGTGGGAGAATTCCCAGAAACTCCACGCCGGCCTCAAGGCGCTCGGCTTCCAGCTTGGGACCGACACGCCGCAATCGGCGATCATCGCGGTGATCATGCCCGACCTGGAGAAAGGCGCAGCGATGTGGGAGGCGCTGCTCAACGAGGGCCTTTACGTCAATCTCGCCCGCCCGCCGGCGACGCCGGGCAACATGACGTTGCTGCGCTGCTCGCTGTGCGCCGAGCATAGCGCCGCCCAGGTCGAGCTGATTCTCGGCATGTTCGCTGCGGCAGGCCGAGCCACCGGCTGCATCGACTGAGCCGCCGGGGGTTTCGCACGACGAGTCGGGGGGCTAGACTGGCATTATGATGGCGGGGGACGAACAACGGTTCGATTGGCGCCGTGGCGGGGCGGCGGCCGGCGCGCTTGTCGCCGCGCTCATCCTGCTCGGCATGGTGTGGCTGGTGGCGATGTCGAGCCAGGCCCGCGACCGCGCGCTGGCCGGCGAGCGCCACGCCTATGACGTCGCCCTGCTGACCCGCACCCTCGACGCCACCATTTCACGATCCGAAGCCGCGCTCGGCCGCTTCGTGCTCGACGAGAAGGTCGAAACGTCGGGCAATATCTACAACGGCCAGTGGCGCCTCGCCGGGCAGCAGATCACCGAACTGTCGCGCGTCCTGCGCACCGAGCCCGACCAGCGCCCGCGGGTTGTGGCGCTTCAGCAATTGTACCAGCGGCGCGGCGATGAATTCGCGCTTGCCGCGCGGGCAACCGTGGTCGGCAAGGGCGCCGGCGGCACCGGCTATTATTATGCTGCGGCCCAGTCCCCGACCGGACCCGCCCTGCGCGCCAAGCTGAGCGAGATCGCCGATGCGGAGAAGGATTCGCTCTACACCCGCATCCGCCAGACCAACCTGTTCGCCGCCGAGGCCGACCGCCTGATCGACTTCCTCAGTTGGCTCGGGCTGGTCGTTGGCGTCCTTTCGATCTTCCTCGGCGCCGTCGCGGTCGTGGCGCTGCGCCAGAACGCTGCCGCCCGCCGGGTCGCGGAGAGCGAGGCCGAGCGCGCGCTGGCCCTCGAGCAGGCAGTCGCCGAGCGTACCAGCGAGCTCAGCGCCGCCAACCAGGCGCTCAAGGCCGAAGCGGTCGACCGCATGGCCGCCGAGGCGCAGCTCCGCCAGGTCCAGAAGATGGAAGCGGTCGGCCAGCTCACCGGCGGCATCGCGCACGACTTCAACAACATGCTGGCGGTCGTCGTCGGCGGCATCGATCTTGCCCGCCGCCGCCTCAACGGCCCGCGGCGGGAGGTGCAGATGCACCTGGCCAACGCCATGGAAGGCGCCACCCGCGCCGCCGCGCTGACCCGCCGCTTATTGTCCTTCGCCCGCTCCGAGCCGTTGCTCCCCGAGCATGTCGACAGCGCCGACCTCGTCGCCGCGATGGGCGACCTGCTCGACCGCACATTGGGCGAACGCATCCAGGTGTCGACCGAGCTCGACGGCGACGCCTGGCCGGTGTTCGTCGACCCGCATCAGCTTGAAAACGCCATCCTCAACCTCGCCGTCAACGCCCGCGACGCGATGGACGGCGAGGGCAAGCTGACCATCACGTCGGACAATGTGACGATGGCCGCCAATTCGGTCGGCGACATCCGCGCCGGCGAATATCTCCGCATCTCGGTCAAGGACGGCGGCTGCGGGATGACGCCCGAGGTCATCGACCGCGCGTTCGAGCCGTTCTTCACGACCAAGGCCGTCGGCAAGGGCACCGGCCTCGGGCTCAGCCAGATCTTCGGCTTCGCCCACCAGTCGGGCGGCGAAGTCGGCATCGAAAGCGAGGTCGGCAAGGGCACGACGGTGTCGATCTACCTCCCCCGCACCGACGCCAAGGCCGCCGCCAACGTCCGCGTCCACCCGACGGCGCAGCGGGTCGAAAAGGACGTCGTCGTGCCCGACGCGCGCCTGCTGCTGGTCGAGGACGATCCGCGCGTGCGGACCGCGACCGTCGGCGCGCTCGAGGATCTGGGCTACGAGCCGGTGTCCTGCTCCGGCGGGGCCGAAGCCATGCGATTGTTCGCGGCGGAGGATTTCGACCTCGTCATTTCCGACGTCATCATGCCCGAGATGACCGGCCCCGAGCTGATCCGCGAGCTTCGCGCCCGCCGCCCGGACATCGCCGTGCTGTTCGTCACCGGCTATGTCGGCGAAGGCGAAGGCGACGACCTGGTCGGGTTCGAACTGCTGCGCAAGCCGTTCACGGTCGGGGCGCTGGCCTCCGCAGTGGCCGTCGCGCTGAGCCGCGCGCCTAGCGAATCGCGCCCGATCGGAGGAGCCGCGGCAGCAGGCTGATCGCGCCCAGCAACGGGTGCCGCCGCTGCCATGGCGTCAATTCGAACGCGGTCCCGGCGTGGCGGTTGATCTTCCACACGATGTAGTCCGCGCCGCCGGCATAGGTCGCGCTCGCCTTGGCCAGCCGCAGCACCGACAGTGCCTTGCCCTCGACCCGCCGCCGCGCCCAGCCGCCCGTCGCCGCCTCAGCCGGGACCGCCGCGTCGCCGAATCGCGCGTAACGCTCGGGGTCGGCGTCGACCACCGATCCGCTGCGGCCCTTGCGCTCGGCGCGAAGCTCGGCCGAATAGGTCAGCGCGAACGCCCGCCGCCACCAGTCGAGGGTTTGTTCACCATCGACCCGCCCGGCCGCCGCGAGCAAGGTCGGCGCCGCCCGCGCCACCGCCTGAATCGCCGCCGACCGCGCCGCCCCGTTCGCCGCCCACACCAGCCGCGCCGGCTGCGCGAACCGCGCCCACACCGACACGTTGCGCGTCTCGGGCCCGTTGAGGCGGCGGAAGTCGGCTTCGCTCAGCACGGCATATTTGGCCGCCAGCCCGTCGTGCTGGAAGGGGAAGACGTTGGGCGGGATGAGCGCGTTGGCGCGCGCCAGCCACTTTTTGTCATAGGCCGCCCGGTAATCGGACACGATCAGGTAGAAATCGAGCATCAGCCCGTCGAGCTGGCTCTCCCGCAGGCACGATCCGTAGAACAACACCGCCCGCGACGCGGCGCCATGGCGTTCGGCGATCGCTTCGGCCATCGCCGTGATCCGGGGATCGACCGGCAAGGCCAGTTCCTCCTCGACAAGCGCGGCCAGGCGATCGGTCATGCGGGTGCGCTCAGGCGGCGAGGCGGACGAACGACAGCGGGTTGGCGCGGCGCAGCAGGATCGGCTTGCCGATGCCGGCGCGGAACGTCTCGCCGTCCAGGATGACTTCGCTCGATTCGCCCTCGATCGAGATTTCGTCGGCTTCTTCGATATGAACCCCGGCGAGCTTGGTCTGGCCGAGCCGCCCGACCAGGCTGGCGAAGAAAGCGCGCAGCAACGACAGCGGCCTTTGCTCCACCGCGACGAATTTCAGCACGCCGCGGCGGCCGCCGCCGGCGTTGACGTCGCTCGACAGCAGGATCCGCTCCAGCGTGGTGACGAACATCAAGGCGAAGCGCCCGCTGACCCGCCCGGCGCGGCGGGTCGTCACGCTCATCTGCGACGGTTCGGGCGGCAGGAAGCTGGCGCGTACGCCGAACACCTGGCGAAGCACGACCGCAAAGGCGGTGATGACATGGCTGACGCTGTTCGGCAGGCCGAGCGGATAGATGCGGTGGCGGCAATACAGCATGATGTCGGCCAGCCCGGCGCCGCCCAGGAACATGCCGATCACCGGGCTCGATCCCTCCATCCCGCCGGTCAGCGCGATCAGTTCGCGCGCGACGATGTGCGGGGCAAGGTCGTGCTGGGCCAAGGCGAGCAGCCGCTCGAGCGCGCGAACCGGGTCTCCCCCGGCGCCAAGGTCGAGCGCGATGAGGTTGGTCTTGCCGCTCGGCAGCACCGCCACTGGCGGGGCGGCGGCCGCGAAATAATCGCCATTGTAGAGTTCGGTCAGCGCCGCCTGGACGGTGCCGTCGCCGCCGTTGATGACCAGCAGCTTGGGTTCGACCCGGGCGATGATTGCCATCGCCTCGCCGATCTGGTCGGCGCGTTCGACCTCGTAATGGAAGATGTCGGTGTGGGCGTCGCAGAACGCCCGGATACGCGGCAACTGGGCGATGTTGCCGGTCGACCGGGGGTTGGACAGCAAGGCGATGCGCGGGCGGCCCATCAGGCGACGAGCCCGTCGCGGCGGCACCCGCCAGGGCACCGTGCCGTCCTCGATGGGCGGCGGCAGGCGTCGAGGCGAGATTTGCGCATGAAATCCAAATCCACTGGGCTATAGGGCTGACGCGGCGCTGCTCGCCCCTCGCAGCATCGCCAGTTGGCGTTGTCCGGTCGCTTTGCGGCCAAATCATGGTGCAGGAACGACGAAAAGTGGGACGCGTGCCGCTGATCGACCGCTATCTGGCGCGGACCATCACCGTTCCCCTGGTCGGGACGCTGGTGCTGGCCGCCATGTTGCTGGTGCTCGACAAGATGCTGCGGCTGTTCGATTTCGTCATCAACGCCGGCGGCCCGGTCAGCGTCGTGTGGCGAATGCTGGCCAATCTGCTGCCCGAATATTTCTCGCTCGGCATCCCCATCGGCTTGATGCTTGGCATCCTCCTCGCCTTCCGCAAACTGGCTTTGTCGTCCGAACTCGACGCGCTGCGCGGCATCGGCGTCGGCTACGGCCGGCTGCTCAGGGTGCCGTATATGTTCTGCGTCGGGCTGCTGCTGCTCAACCTTTCGATCGTCGGCTGGCTCGAGCCTTATTCCAAATATCGCTACGAAGGCCTGCGCTTCGACCTCCGCTCGGGCGCGCTCGGCGCGGCGATCAAGGTCGGCGAATTCAACAGCTTCAGCAAGCGCATGACGTTGCGCATCGATCGCAGCGAGGACAAGGGCACCAAGCTCCACGGCATCTTCACCGCGCTCGACGACAAGGCCGGGATGCATGTCACCGCCACCGCCGACGAAGGCCGCTTCCTGTCGACCGACGACCCCGACACGATCATCTTCCGCCTGCGCCACGGCCGGCTGATCCAGGACAGCCCGAAGTTCGCCGCCCCGCGGACGCTGGCGTTCGACAGCTATGATTTGCCAATCAAGCTGCCGGCCATCGAATCCTTTCGCGGGCGCGGCAATGACGATCAGGAACTGACCATGCGGGAGGTGGCCGGCCGCGCCTACGGCCACGCCAAGGTCACCCCGGGCGAGCGGCTTGGCGCCCGCGCCGAACTTCATTTCAGGCTGGTCGAGATCGCCATGATGCTGATGCTGCCGTTGCTCGCGGTGGCGCTTGCCATTCCGCCCAAGCGCTCATCGTCGTCGCTCGGCATCTTCATCGGGATCGTGATGGTGGTGACCTATCACAAGATCAACCAATATGCGCTTGGCGCCGGCACCCAGGGCCGGATGATGCCCGAACTGGCGTTGTGGCTGCCGTTCCTCGGCCTCGTCGCGTTGATCGGGTGGATGTACCACGTTGTCGCCCACCGCCCCGGCGGCCAGCCGATCGGCGCGCTCGAGGCGGCCTCCGCCAAGCTCGTCAAGCTGCTTCGCCGGCTGGTCCCGCGCAACGACCGGCGGCCGGCCGAGGCGGCGGCGGCGTGATCAACCTCGACTTCCTGCCGTCGCGGCAAATCGCGTTGTACATGGTGCGGCTGTTCCTGACCCGGAGCCTGGCGGTGCTGGTGTCGCTGACGCTGGTCCTGATGACGCTCGACCTGCTCGGCCAGTCCGGCAAGATCCTTGCCGTCCCCGGCAATGGCGAGGCCGAGCTGTGGTATTATGTCTCGCTGCGCTTGCCGCTGCTGGTGGCGTTCCTCCTGCCCTTTTCGGTGCTGCTCGGCACGTTGATCGCCTTCACTTCGCTCAACCAGCACAGCGAAGTCGTGGCGATGAAGGCCGCCGGCCTGTCGGCGCACCAGATCCTGGCGCCGATGATCCTCGCCAGCCTCGGCGTGGCAGCCGCGTCCTTCGCGTTCAACGAGACGGTCGTCGTCCGCGCCAGCCGCGCCGTGTCCGCCTGGACGAATGCCGATTACCGCCCGGTCCCGCCCGAAAGCGGCTTGGTCACCAACGTCTGGCTGCGCAATGACGACGATTTCGTCCACGTCGACCGGATCGGCGGCGGCGGCACCAATCCCCAGCTCGGCGGGGTGACCATCTATGAGCGCGAGGCCGGGGCGCTGGTGCGGACGATCAATGCCGTCCGCGCCGACCGCAATCCGGCCGGCGGTGGCTGGCTGCTCCATCAGGTCAGGCTTTACGACGCCACCGCCAACGTCGTCCGTAACTATCCCCGGATGGAAGCGCTCGAAGGGGTCGAGCCGTCGCGCTTCACGTTGGCCAAGGTTGTGCCCGCTGAGCGCGACTTTGTCTCGCTCCGCCAGGCGATCAACGAGCTGGAGGCCGCCGGCCGCCCGGCCGATGAGGCCAAGACCGGCTGGTGGCACAAATTATCGGGCCCCCTGTCGACCGTGCTGATGCCGTTGCTGGCGGCGATGGCGGCGTTCGGGCTGGCGCGGTCGGGCCAGGTGCTGCTCCGCGCGACGATCGGCATGGCGCTCGGCTTCACTTACTTCGTCGCCGACAATTTCAGCCTCGCGCTGGGCAATGTCGGCGCCTATCCGCCGGTGCTGGCGGCGTGGGCGCCATTCGTCCTGTTCCTGCTGATCGGCGAGACGGTCCTCATCCGAAGCGAGGAATGATCAGGCGCGCGTGCCCGCTCGCCAGGAGCTGGCGGCCAGCCGGCCGACCAGCCCACTGAGCCCGCGGTGGCTTGACGCGTGGTAGATCGAGTCCGTCTCAAGCTCCCCGCACAGCCGGCGATGGGCCTCGCCCAACGCGTGATAAGGCAGGCCGGGCAGCAAATGATGGAGCGCATGGTAGCGCAGGCCGACCGGCGCCCACAGCGCCGGCAGGGTGCCCGGCGGGGGGACGTTGACGCTGTCGAGATATTGCTCGGTGACGGTCATCGACTCGCCGTCATTCTCCCACAGATGCGCGACCAAGGTCCGCACCTGGTTGAGGAACATCACGCCTGCGGCGACGCCGATGAAGATCAGGAAGGCGGTCAGCGGCACAACCCCGGTCGCGACCAACGCGATCAGGCTGAGCGCCCACAGGCTGGTCGCCCCCTCCAGCAGCAGCCAGTCGCGGCGGAATTCACCCTCGGGCGCGGCGCGCCGGAATTGCGGGTTGATCTGCAGCCCCGAATAACGCTCGACCACCACCCGCCGCAGCCACGGCGACAGCAAGGACAGGGGCGCCAGTAGCGCGAACCGCACGAACAGGCCGACCGGGGCCAGCAAGGCGGCGATCATGAACACCGGCAGCGTCCACGGCTTCATCAGCGCCAGCGGCAGATACTCCGGGTCGTTGAGGGTGCCGTAATAGGTCTTGGCGTGATGCTGGTTATGAACCCCCTCATAGAGGAAGGACGGCACCAGCAGCGGAATCCCGATCAGCAAATTCCACACCAGACGGAAGCCGCGAACCGAATTCTTCCTGAGGTGGGTGAGTTCGTGGATGAAGCTCCCCGCGCGGTACAGAGCGAGGATCGCGACCAGCCCCGCGGCCAGCCGTAGCGGCGTCGCCGTCACCAGGATCGCGATCCCCAGCCCGCCATAGCCGAGCACCGCCGAGCCCATCAGGTCGCCCCAGAAAATTCCCGCCCGCGGCTGATTGAGGTCGCGCGTCAGATTGGCGGCCGCCTTGAGCATCGCCTTGTCGTCGCCGCGGCGCGGCGCCGGGCGGGAGGATAGGGCGGGCGCGGCCTCGGCGGCGGCGCGGCTGTCAATCGCAATATCGTTCATAAGTCCTTGTCCGGCTTCGCGGATTGCAGGAGAGTGTGGCGCATCTGTGGCGATTCAAATGCCACAAGCCGCATGAACCTCGGCTGGCGCTTGTCGAAAGCCAAGGGCAAGGCTAGCCCTTCGTCCATGAGCGCTCCCCCCCTTGCCATCCGCGCGGTCGAGTCCAAAGCTGACCGCAAGCAGTTCGTCGACTTCGCCTGGCGCGTCTATCGCGACGACCCGGCGTGGATCCCGCCGCTCAAGGACGAGGTCCACGGCTTGCTCGATCCCAAGAAGAACCCGTGGTTCGGCCATGGCCATGCCAAACTGTGGCTGGCGGAGCGCAATGGCGAGACCGTCGGCCGGATCAGCGCCCAGGTCGATGATCTGGTGCAGGTGCACATGGAGCAGAACCTCGGCCAGTGGGGCATGTTCGAGGCGCTCGACGGGGAGGCCGCCGCCGCGCTCATCGCTACCGCCGAGCAATGGCTGCGCGGCGAAGGCATGACGCGCGCCATCGGCCCGATCTCGATTTCGATCTGGGACGAGCCGGGGCTCGAGATTTCGGGGTTCGACCAGCCGCCGGTGGTGATGATGGGCCATCACCGCCCCGCCTACCAGGGATGGATCGAGGCCGCCGGCTACACCAAGGCCAAGGACCTCAACACCTACGAGCTCGATATCACCAAGCCGATGCAGCCGCTCGTTCGCCGGCTGATCGAGAATGGCGAGAAGAACCCGCGGATTCGCCTGCGCGACGTCGACAAGTCGCATTTCGACAGCGAGGCGAAAATCATCCTCGACCTGCTCAATGACGCCTGGTCGGGCAATTGGGGGTTCGTGCCGCTGACCGACGCCGAGATCGCCTATGCCGGCAAGAAATTGAAGCCGATCATCTACGAGGACCTCGTCCGCATCGCCGAACTCGACGGCGAGCCGGTAGCGTTCATGATCACCCTGCCCGACATCAACGAATTGATCGCCGACCTCGACGGGCGGCTATTCCCGTTCGGCTGGGCGAAGCTGCTGTGGCGCCTGCGCAAACCGCGGACCAAGCGCGTCCGCGTCCCGCTGATGGGCGTCGTCCGGCGCCTCCAGTCGAGCCGGCTGGCCGGGCAATTGGCGTTCATGCTGATCGATTCGATCCGCGTCGCCTGCGTCGACCATTATGGCGTCACCCACGGCGAGTTCGGCTGGATCCTCGAGGACAATCAGGGGATGAATTCGATCGCCGACTTGTCCTTTTCCAGGATCAACCACGTCTATCGCGTCTACGGCAAGGCGCTCTAGCCAAGCTCGATCATCACCGGCGCGTGGTCGGACGCTTTCTCCTCTGCGCGCGCCCATTTATGGACCGCCGCGCCCTGTAACCGGTCGGCGGCCTGCGGGCTGCACAGCAGATGGTCGATGCGGAAGCCGGCGTCGCGCGGCCACGCCCCGGCGGTATAGTCCCAGAACGTGTAGAGCCGCGGCTCGTCCCAGTGGAGCGCGCGCAGGGCGTCGGTCCAGCCCTGGTTGAAAAGGGCCCGCCACGCCGCCTGGCTCTCCGGCTGGAACAAGGCGTCATTGGCCATCGCCCGGCGTGAGAAGGTGTCGCGGTCCTCGGGGATGACGTTGTAATCGCCGGCCAGCACGGTCGGCCGCTCGGCCGTCAGCAGCTCCGCCGCATGCGCCCGCAAGCGCTCCATCCAGCGCAACTTATAGTCGAATTTCTCGGTGCCGACCGGGTTGCCGTTGGGCAAATAGATGGACCCGACGATGACCCCGTCCACTTCGGCCTCGATGTAGCGGCTGTGGCTGTCGTCGGGATCGCCGGGCAGCCCGACCCGACGCAGCACCGGCGCCGCGCCGCGCGCCAGGATGGCGACCCCGTTGAAGCCCTTCTGACCGTGCCACACCGCTTCATAGCCGGCGGCGGCGATGTCGTTGACCGGCAGCACCTCGTCGGCGCACTTCAATTCCTGGAGGCAGACGACATCGGGCTGCTCGCGCGCAAGCCACTCGATCAGCCGCGGCAGGCGGGCGCGGATGCCGTTGAGGTTGAAAGTGGCAAGCTTCATCCCCGCCGCGTCACTAGACCGAGAAGCTCGATCCGCAGCCGCAGCCCGACGCGGCGTTGGGGTTGGTGACCTTGAACGCCGAACCGCCCAGTCCCTCGACGAAATCGACGCAGCTGCCGTCGACCAGACCCAGGCTGACCGGGTCGACGACCAAAGTTACGCCGTCGCTGGTCGCGCGGACATCGTCGGCCTCGATCTCGCCGAGTGCGAATTTGTACGAGAAACCGGCGCAGCCCCCGCCGTCGACCGACAGGCGCAGCACCGCGGGCTTGCCCTGCTTGGCGGCGATCGCCGCAACGCGGCGCGCGGCGCTGTCGGTCAGGCTGATCGGGGTATCGGTCACCACCGCGAGATAGGGGCGGCGGCGGGTTGGGGCAAGGTTAGCGCTGCGGCCCGCCCAGCGCGACCGCGTCCATCGAGTGCGACGCGCCCTTCTGCTGCATCGCCAGCAGATAGTCGTTCGACTTCATGAACGGGATCGGGTTGACCGCGCGGCCGTCGATGCGGACTTCGTAATGGAGGTGGCTGCCGGTCGAGCGGCCGGTCGAGCCCATGCGGCCGATCTGCTGGCCGCGGACGATGTGCTGCCCGGCGGACACCAGGATCGCCGACATATGGCCATAGCGGGTGGTGATGCCCTTGCCATGGTCGAGCTCGACGAGATTGCCATAGCCGCCGTTGTTGAAGCCGGCGCGGAGCACCGTGCCCTCGGCGGTGGCATAGATTGGCGTGCCCATCGGGCCGGCGAGGTCGATCCCCGGGTGCATCGCGGCGCGCGCCTGGAACGGGTCGGAACGGATCCCGAAGCCCGAGGTAAACGCGACCGCGGTCTTGATCGGCTTGTCGGACGGGACGGCAATCGCGCCATCGGCGAGGTTGTCGAGCTTCTTCCAGCTGTTGAACAAGGCCTTGAACGTCGCGTCGCCGCCAGCGACCGGCTCGAACGGCCCGCCCTGCGACAGGCGCTGCGGGGTGATGCCGAGGCGCTTGAGTTCGCGGGCGCTGGCTTCGTAGCGCGCGTCGAGGGCGCGGACGGTGGCCTGGGTCTGGATCGCGTTGAGGTCTTCGGCCCGCGACAGCTTGCCGGCGATTTCGGCTGGCAGCGGGGTCAGGCTGGTCGTCCCCGGCAGCGCCGCGTCGATGTTCTTGCCCTGGAGCATGGCGGCCAGCAATTCCTGGCGCTGCTCGATCTGGCGGGCGCGCAATTCGGTGGCGGCGGCCAGCTGGACCATGTCGGCGGGGATGGCGCTGGTCGTGGCGCCGGTCAGCAACCGCGCGGTGGCATAGCCCGACCAGCCGACGAGGACGAGCAGGAGGAGGGCCATCAAGGCCTGCACCGGAGCGGTCAGGCGAATGCGGCGAAGGTGACTGCCGTCGTGGAAGAACAGGTCGCGCTTGCGAAGCACTCCAGTCGCGGCGGTCAAGCTAGTCATCCCCGAAAACGCTCCCAACTTCCCAGCCCGGCGCCGAAGCGGCCCGGATCAAGTCCCGTCTGTAATGGAGCTCCCCAGCCCCTTCCCCCAACGCGCGTTTGCCCGGCGCCCTGGAAGAACGGTGACCCTGACCCGGACTGGTTAATGAATTCAACCTTCGGTTCCCCGACAAGGGATGAACCGTCCACCCCTTGCGGTGAACCGAAGTTTTCGCTTGCGTCAGGTTAAGACGAATTGACCATTTCCCTCTCCTCCTCGCGCTCCCAGCGACCCGAATCTTTTTGTGCAGGTGCGAAATAACTCCTTGCCCGACCGAGGTTTTTGCTTAGTCTCGCGGGCGGGCCACGCCGCCCCAACGCGGCGCGCGCTCTCTGTAAGGAGAGATTGAACATGAAGCCGGCATTGCGCCCTGCGCGCGCCTATTTCTCGTCCGGGCCGTGCGCCAAGCCGCCCGGCTGGGCCCCCGAAAAACTCGACACGCGCTGCCTCGGCCGATCGCACCGCAGCGCGCTTGGCAAGCAAAGGCTGGCTTATTGCATCGCGTTGATGCGCGACATGCTCGCACTGCCCGACAGCCACCGCATCGGCATCGTCGCCGGATCCGACACCGGCGCCTTCGAAATGGCGATGTGGGCGATGCTCGGCGCGCGCGGCGTGACGGCGCTGGCGTGGGAAAGCTTCGGTGAGGGCTGGGTCACCGACGCGGTCAAGCAGTTGAAGCTCGATCCCACCGTGATTCGCGCCGATTACGGCCAATTGCCCGATCTTGGCCAGGTCGATTGGTCGACCGACGTCCTGTTCACCTGGAACGGCACCACCTCGGGCGTCCGCGTGCCCGACGGGACATGGATCCCCGCCGACCGCCAGGGCCTCAGCTTCGCCGACGCGACCAGCGCGGTGTTCGCCTATGCCATTGCGTGGGAAAAGATCGATGTCGCGACCTTCAGCTGGCAAAAAGCGCTCGGCGGCGAAGGCGCGCACGGCGTGCTCATCCTCGGCCCCCGCGCGGTCGAGCGGCTCGAATCCTTCACCCCCGACCGCCCTTTGCCCAAGCTGTTCCGGATGACCAAAGGCGGCAAGCTGATCGAGGGCATTTTCACCGGCGAAACCATCAACACCCCGTCGATGCTGGCGGTCGAGGATGCGATCTTCGCGCTCGAATGGGCCAAATCGGTCGGCGGGCTCGGCGGCATGATCGCCCGCACCGCCGCCAACGCCGCCGCGCTCGACAAGATCGTCGCCGATCGGCCGTGGCTCGGCCACCTCGCCGCCGACCCCGCCTCGCGCTCGAAGACCAGCGTCTGCCTCATCGCCGACGGCGCCGACGAAGCGCGCATCAAGGCCATCGCCAAATTGCTCGAGGCCGAGGGCGTGGCCTATGACATCGCCGGCTACCGCGACGCCCCGCCCGGCCTCCGGATCTGGTGCGGCGCCACCGTCGACACCGCCGACATCGAAGCCCTCGGCCCGTGGCTCGACTATGCCTGGGAGCAAACCAAGTGACCGTCAAAGTCCTCATTTCCGACGCGATGGACCCGCGCGCCGCCGAGATTTTCCGTCAGCGCGGAATCCACGTCGATGAGATCACCGGCCAGACGCCCGACGAGCTCGCCGCGATCATCGGCGATTATGACGGCCTCGCCATCCGCTCCTCGACCAAGGTCACCAAAGCGATCCTCGACGCCGCCCCCCACCTGAAGGTCGTCGGCCGCGCCGGGATCGGCGTCGACAATGTCGACATCCCCGCCGCCACGCAGCGCGGCGTGGTCGTCATGAACACCCCGTTCGGCAATTCGATCACCACCGCCGAACATGCCATCGCCTTGATGTTCGCGCTCGCCCGCCAATTGCCCGAGGCCGACGCCTCGACCCAGGCCGGCAAGTGGGAGAAGAACCGCTTCATGGGGGTCGAAGTGACCGGCAAGACCCTCGGCCTGATCGGGGCCGGCAACATCGGCTCGATCGTCGCCGCCAGGGCGCTCGGGCTGAAGATGAAGGTCGTCGCGTTCGACCCGTTCCTGACGCCCGAACGGAGCGTCGACCTCGGCATCGAGAAAGTCGAGCTCGACCAGTTGCTCGCCCGCGCCGACTTCATCACCCTCCACACGCCGCTGACCGACCAGACCCGCGGCATCCTCAGCCGTGAGGCGCTTAGCCGGACCAAGCCCGGCGTGCGCATCATCAACTGCGCCCGCGGCGGACTGATCGACGAAGCCGCCTTGAAGGACGCGCTCGACAGCGGCCAGGTCGGCGGCGCAGCCCTCGACGTATTCGAAACCGAGCCGGCCAAGGCCTCGCCCTTGTTCGGCACGCCCAACTTCCTCTCCACCCCGCATCTCGGCGCCTCGACCAGCGAGGCGCAGGTCAACGTCGCCATCCAGGTCGCCGAGCAGATGAGCGACTTCCTCCTGCTCGGCGGGGTTACCAACGCCATCAACATGCCGTCGCTGTCGGCCGAGGAGGCGCCGCGGCTGAAGCCCTACATGGCGCTCGCCGAGAAACTCGGAAAGCTGATCGGCCAGATCGTCGGCGAGGACGTCAAATCGGTCGCGGTCGAGGTCGAGGGCGCCGCCGCCGCGCTCAACCAGAAACCGATCACCGGCGCCGTGCTGGCCGGCCTGATGGGCACTTATTCGCAGTCGGTGAACATGGTCAACGCGCCGGTGCTGGCCAGGGAACGCGGCCTCGACGTGCGCGAAATCCGCCACGATCGCGAAGGCGATTATCACACGCTGGTGGCGGTCGAAGTGGAAACCGCCAAGGGCCCGCGCCGGGTCGCCGGCACCCTGTTCGGGAACAGCGGCCCGCGCCTGGTCGAACTGCTCGGCGTCGAGCTCGAGGCCGAACTCGACGGCTCGATGATCTACATCGTCAACACCGACACGCCCGGCTTTATCGGCAAGCTCGGCACCGCGCTGGGCGAGGCGGGGATCAACATCGCCACCTTCAACCTCGGCCGCCGCAAGGCCCGCGGCGACGCCGCCGCCTTGGTCGCGGTCGATGGCGAGGTATCGCCCGCGGTGGTCAAGACCCTGTGCGAGCTCGATGGCGTCCGAAAAGTCGTCGCGCTGAAATTCTAGGACGGCTTGCGGGCGACCAGCCGCTTGACCTCAAGCGCGACCGGACTGAAAGCGTCGGCCATCATTGGCCCGCCGCATATGACGTCGACGAGATGCAAGCGCGACGTTGACGATCGCCGCGTCGCACCCTGCGTCGGCCAGAAGTCTGGGCCGGGTCCCAAAGCGATAAGCCGTGATCGGCGATCGAGGGTCTGGAACACGCCCGTATTGCCGCCCGCCCAATCGAGTTCGACGCGATGCGGCGCGCGACCCTTGAGCACATGCCCCACTGCGATCGACATCTGTGCGGTGTCGAACAGGAAGCCATGACCGGGATCGAGATACATTTTGCGATCCGCCAGCGTTGCCCATTTGCTCGCAGCGTGTTGCCGCCGCTCGCGCCAGTTGGGCACGAATCGGTACTGCATAACTCGCCCGACTATGAGTACCGACTGCGACGCCATGTCGCGCGCGGTAAAGTGTCTTGGCATCCGACAAGCCAGTGAGGGCTCGGCGAAAACTCCGAGGCAAAGCGCGAGAAGCATCAGTCTCATGCAGCGACCTTTTGGAGCGAGCATTGCAACTACAACCGGGCTCCCGCTGACTGCCTCGATCGCTTGTGCAAAAAGGTGCCGCTCAGCTTCTAGGCCGCGTCGGCGTTGGGGTCGGGCTTGCGCTCGTGCGATTGCGGCCGGACGAACACGCGGAACAGTTGCGGGTGGCGCTCGCGGATTTCGCGTTCCATGCGGACGATCAACTGCTCGACTTCGGGCACCCTGAGATTCGCGTCGATCACGACACCCAGCGTCGCGATCACCTGGTCGGGAGCGAGCTGCGAGGTGATGATGTCGCCGACCTCGATCACGCACGGCTCTTCGACCGCGGTCTGCCGGATAGCGGCACTGAGCTCGGGCGACGCGCGCTCGCCGATCAGCAATTCCTTGCTCTCGCGCCCCAGCACCACCGCCACCACCGCCAGCACCAGCCCGATCAGGATCGAGGCCGCGCCGTCGATCCGCGGATCGCCAAGCTCGATCGACAGGAAGGTGCCGACCAGCGCGATGACGATCCCCAGCAGCGCCGCCGAATCCTCGAACAGCACCATGAAGTTGGTCGGGTCCTTGCTGTCGGTGATCGATTCCCACAGCCCGCCGCCGCGCCGGCTGGCTGAAAACGCCTTCCACCCGAACCACCACGACGTCCCCTCGAACAGGATGGCGAGGCCGAGCACGATGTAATTGACCAGCGGGCGGCTGATCGGCTCGGGGTGGCGGATATGGTCGATGCCTTCATAGACCGAAATGCCGGCGCCCAGCGCGAACACCAGCAAAGCGACGACGAAGCACCAGAAATACAGTTCGCGGCCATAGCCATAGGGGTGGCGCTGGTCGGGCGGCTTGGCGGCGCGCTTGAGGCCGTAGAGCAATAGCAAGGCATTGCCGGTGTCGACCGCCGAATGGACCGCTTCGCTGAGCATCGCCGAGCTGCCGGTGATGGTCGCGGCGACGCCCTTGGTCACCGCGATCAGCACATTGCCGATCAGCGCCGCATAGATCGCCGTCTTGGGTGTATGCTCCGCCACCCCCGTATAACCGGGCGCGGCGCGGTTCGTTGCAGTGCGGCGTGCCTAGCGCAGGCCCGCCAGGAACGCGTCGACCCGGCCAGTCGCGAAATCGCCCGCCACGCCAAGCTGCCGATTGAGGGCGGCGTGGTTGGTGTCGGGGACAGGCACCACGGTCGCCCGAGTGCCGGCCCTGGTCAGCGCTGCCGCCAGCGCGCTCGATTGCGCGGTCGAATCGCGGCGGGTCGCGACCGGCATGATCAACCAGTCGGCGACGTTGGGCGCGGCGGCGTGCCGCGTCGGCGACAATGCCGCCTGACGCCTGGGGTCGCGCCCGAAGGCGGCGTCGTACATGCCGGAGACCATGTTCCCCGGCCGCGCCATCTGCTGCGTCACGTTATAGCCGGCGCCATCGAGCAGGACGACGCCCCTGACCGCCGCCATCGGCACGCCGGCCGCCTTGAAATACGCCGGGTCGCTGGCAACCAGCGCGGCCAAATGCGCGCCGGCACTGTGGCCCATCAACACGATGCGGTCGGGGTCGAGGCCGCGCTCGATGGCGTGGGCGCGCAGATAAGCGACGGCCGAGGCGACATCGCCCGCCTGCTGCTCGACCGTGGCGGCGGGAACCAGCCGGTAGTTGACCGAGGCAAACGCCCAGCCAAGCCCGTTGAAATGCGCCGCCTTGGCGCCGATCGCATGGGTCTTGTCGCCGATCGACCAGCCGCCGCCATGAATGTGGACGATCAGCGGGACGGTGCGGTTCAAGACCGGGCGGACGAAGTCGATCCTTTGCTTGGGATCGCTGCCATAGGCCAATTCAGTCATGCCCTCGGGTCGTACGGCATTGGCCCCCGCCCGATCGCTGATCGCCTTGCGGCAATTCTCGCTGAGCTTGGGCAGCGCCGCGCGGACGCAGTCGCGCAAGCCCCCGCCCATCGGGCACAGCGCCACGATCTCGGCCCGGCATTCCTGCGGCAGGCGCTGCTGAGCCCCGGCGGTGGCTGCGGCAGCGGCTAACAGGGCGAGGATGGCGGACGCGGGCTTCATCACTGACCTCATCGTGCTGGACGCTAAGCGCCCCAATCAATAGGAGGCGCGCTGAACCGCGGCTGACCGCTTTGGGTTAAGGGATTCGACTTGGGCAACGTCACCGTCATCGGCGCGCAGTGGGGCGACGAAGGCAAGGGCAAGATCGTCGACTGGCTCGCCAGCCGCGCCGACATGGTCGTCCGCTTCCAGGGCGGCCACAACGCCGGCCACACCCTGGTCGTCGGCGATCAGACCTACAAACTCTCTTTGCTCCCCTCGGGCATCGTCCGCGGCACGCCCTCGGCCATCGGCAACGGCGTCGTGCTCGATCCGTGGGCCTTGAAGGCCGAGATCGAGAAATTGAGCGCGCAGGGCGTGGGCATCACCCCCGACGTCCTGATGATCGCCGAAACCTGCCCGCTGATCCTCCCCATCCACCGCGATCTCGATGCGCTGCGCGAAGACGCCAGCGGGGCCGGCAAGATCGGCACCACGCGGCGCGGCATCGGCCCGGCTTATGAGGACAAGGTCGGCCGCCGCGCGATCCGCGTCTGCGACCTCGCCCATCTCGACCAGCTCGACCCTCAGCTCGACCGGCTGTGCGCCCATCACGACGCGCTGCGCGCCGGTTTCAACGAGCCCCCGGTCGACCGCGCCCGCCTGATGCGCGACCTCGCCGACATCGCCGGCTTCGTCCTGCCCTTCGCCCGCCCGGTGTGGCGCGACCTCGACGAGGCGAGCCGCCGCGGCAAGCGCATCCTGTTCGAGGGCGCGCAGGGCGTGCTGCTCGACGTCGACCACGGCACCTACCCGTTCGTCACCTCGTCCAACACCGTCGCCGGAACGACCGGCCCGGGCAGCGGCATGGGCCCCTCGGCGGCGGGTTTCGTGCTCGGCATCGTCAAGGCCTACACCACGCGCGTCGGCTCCGGCCCGTTCCCGACCGAGCTCGAGGATGAGACCGGCCAGCGGCTGGGCGAGCGCGGCCATGAATTCGGCACCGTCACCGGCCGCAAGCGCCGCTGCGGCTGGTTCGACGCCGTGCTGGTGCGCCAGTCGGCGGCGGTCAGCGGCATTACCGGCATCGCGCTGACCAAGATCGACGTCCTCGACGGCTTCGACACGGTCAAGATCTGCACCGGCTATCGGATCGGCGACGCCGTGTTCGATTATTTCCCCGCCCACGCCGCCGACCAGGCCCGGGCCGAGCCGGTCTATGAGGAAATGGCCGGCTGGGAGGGCACCACCGCTGGCGCCCGCAGCTGGGCCGACCTCCCCGCCCAGGCGATCAAATACGTCCGCCGCATCGAGGAACTGATCCGCTGCCCGGTAGCGCTGGTGAGCACCTCGCCGGAGCGTGACGACACGATCCTGGTCAGGGATCCGTTTGCAGGCTGAGCCGCCGGGCCGCGCACCCCCTTCCCATCCCCGGATGAGCCGCTAGTCTCCCCCGCTGATCGATCGAGGGGGCTGTCATGAAGAAGCAAGCATTTTATCGCACCGGCGCGGCGCTGGCCGCATGGATTTCTGTCGCGGCGGTCGCCCAGCCGGTCAGCATCGTCCAGCCCGGCGCGCCCGGCAGTCCGGGCAAAGTGCTGACCGCGGCCGAGGCGGCGCGCATCGCCAACACCGGCTTCACCGCCGCCGACGTCTCCTTCATGCAAATGATGATCGTCCACCATCAGCAAGCGGTGACCATGGCCACGCTGGCGCCGTCGCGCACCAACAACCCCGCATTGCTGACCGTCGCCAGCCGGATCACCGCCTCGCAGAAGGACGAGATGCAGTTCATGCGTGACTGGCTGACCCAGCGCGGCGCCGCCCTCGCCTTGCCGGCGATGGATCATGGCGCGATGGCCGGGATGGCGATGGATCATATGGCGCCGACGATGAAGGGCATGGCGACCCCGGCCCAGCTGGCATCGCTGACCGCGTCAAAGAGCGCCGCCTTCGACCGCCAGTTCCTCGACCTGATGATCGCCCACCATCGCGGCGCGGTCGATATGGTCGACAATCTGCTGCATCAGCCGGGCGCCGCGTTCGACCCCGTGCTCTACCAGTTCGCGACCGACGTCACCAACGAGCAGACCGCCGAGATCAAGCGCATGGACACCCTGCGCGCGACCTTTACCGGCGACCCGCGGGTCGACCTCAAGCCCGGCTTCGCCAACGCTGGTGAAGCGATCTCGAACCTTGAGAAGATCGCCTCATTGCCCAAGCCGGCGGGCTTCTTCGACCCCGCCAACCCGGCCGGCCTGCCCCCGCCCAAGGCCAAGAAGGGCGCCAAGCCGGGCGACGCGCCCAAGCCCGGCGACGCCAAGGCCGACGGCGTCGAATGGTCGGAGCGCGGGCCATTGCTGAGCTTCGCCCAGACCGACATGGCCTTTTCCGACGACCGCTTGTTCGTCGGCAATTACCACGGCTTCAACATCTACCGCTTGGGCGCCAACGGCGTGCCGGCGCAGATCAGTTCGGTCGTCTGCCCCGGCGGGCAGGGCGACGTGTCGGTTGTCGGCAATCTCCTCCTGATGTCGGTCGAACAGGGTCGCGGGCGCACCGATTGCGGCCGTCAGGGCATCACCGAGGACAACAGCCCGATGCGCTTCCGCGGGCTGCGCATCTTCGACATTTCCGACATCACCCGCCCGCGCCAGGTCGGGCAGGTGCAGACCTGCCGCGGGTCGCACACCCATTCGGTGGTCAAGGGCCCCGAAGGCGACGGCAAGATCCTGGTCTATAATTCGGGGACCTCGGGCGTCCGCAAGGGCGAGGAACTGGCCGGCTGCGTAGGCAATGTGGCGGGCGACGACCGCACCGCTCTGTTCCGCATCGACATCATCGAAATCCCGGTCGCCAACCCGGCCGCGGCGCGGATCATCGCCAGCCCGGCCGTCTTCGCCGACGACAAGACCGGTCGCATCGCCGGGCTCGGCAAGGGCGGCAAACTGGTCGACGATGGCCAGGACACCAGCGTCACCGACCAGTGCCACGACATCACCGTCTTCCCGACCAGGAAGCTCGCCGCCGGCGCCTGCTCGGGCAATGGCATCATCTTCGACATCGCCGACCCGCGCCATCCCAAGCGGATCGACGTCGTCAGCGACCCCGGCTTCGCCTACTGGCATTCGGCGACGTTCAACAATGACGGCACCAAGGTGCTGTATACCGACGAATGGGGCGGCGGCGGGCGGCCGCGCTGCCGCAGCTACGATCCGCGCAACTGGGGCGCCGACGCCATCTACGACATCGAAGGCGGCAAGCTCACCCGGCGCGGCACCTACAAGCTCTCCGCGCCCCAGTCGGAGCAGGAGAATTGCGTCGCCCACAACGGCTCGATCGTCCCCGTTCCGGGCCGCGATATCATGGTCCAGTCGTGGTACCAGGGCGGTATCTCGGTGTTCGATTTCAGCGACAGCAAGCAGCCGACCGAAATCGCTTACTTCGACCGCGGGCCGATCGACGCCACCCGGCCTGCCCTCGGCGGCTACTGGTCGAGCTATTTCTACCACGGCCGCATCTACGCCACCGAAATCGCCCGCGGTCTCGACGTGTTCGCGCTCAAGCCGAGCGCGGCGCTCAGCGTCAACGAGATCGCCGCCGCCGCGCTCGCCAACCAGGGCGCGACGTTCAACCCGCAGGAGCAATATCCGGTGTCATGGCCGGCCGAGCCGGTCGTCGCCCGCGCCTACATGGACCAGCTGCGCCGGGCGGGAACGCTCGACGCCGCCCTCGACCAACGCCTCGGCGCTGCGCTGACGGCGGCCCAGGCCCCGCTCAACGCCCGCGCCAAGGACAGAGGACTCGCGGGGCAGCTCCGCGCGCTGGCCAGCGCCGCCACTGCCCTCCCCGACCCCCGCCGCGCGAGCGCGCTGGGCGACGTGCTGAAGGCAATGGCGGGCAGGCTAGACTGAGGCGGCCACCGCGCGGCGAATGCCTTCGTCGGCCTCCCCGGGCCGCGATGAATAGCGTGCGCAAATCTTCCAGTCGCCGCTGTCGCGCCGCCACAGATCGGTCACGAAATAACGGCCCGAGCGGTCGATATTGTCCATGACCGCGTCGAAATCGGTGATCGACGACATGGCAATGACGCCGTCCGCGATCCGGCGCATCTGGATGCCTTCGTAGGCGAAGCGCGTGCAGCGATAGGCGCTGGTCGCGGTCCGCAACCAGGTCTCGCGGTCAACGCGATGCTGGGGCACGCTCGACACGATCAGCACGTAATCGTCGGCCATGAAGGGCTCGAGGGCCGCGCGGTCCTGGGCCATCCAGGCGTCCATCCATTGGCGGGAGCGTTGTTCGATGTCGGCGAAATCAGCGTCCTGTTCCATCGTCATCTCCTCGATGTCCGCGCGCCGCTAAACCGTCGCGATATCGGGCGCGTCCTCGGCCTTCATGCCAATGACGTTGTAGCCGGCGTCGACGTGGTGAATCTCGCCCGTCACCCCGCTCGCCAGGTCCGAGCACAGATACAGCCCCGCCCCGCCGACGTCCTCGATCGTGACGTTGCGGCGCAGCGGGGCGTTATATTCGTTCCACTTCATGATGTAGCGGAAGTCGCCGATGCCGCTCGCCGCCAGCGTCTTGATCGGCCCGGCCGAGATGCCGTTGACGCGGATGCCTTCGGGGCCGAGGTCGGCGGCGAGATATTTCACCGACGTCTCGAGCGCGGCCTTGGCGACGCCCATGACGTTGTAATGCGGGATGACTTTCTCGGCCCCGTAATAGCTCAAGGTCAGCAGCGACCCGCCGGGCTTCATCATCGTCCGCGCCCGCGCCGCCACCGCGCAGAAGCTGTAGACCGAGATGTTCATGGTCATCAGGAAATTATCGAGGCTGGTATCGACATAGCCGCCGCGCAGCTCGTTCTTGTCGGAAAAGCCGATCGCGTGGACGACGAAGTCGAGCCGGTCCCAGCGGGCCTTCAGCGCGTCGAACGCCCCATCGAGCGCGGCCATGTCGCTGACGTCGCAATCGACCAGCAAATCGCTGCCCAGCTGCCCGGCGAGCGGGCGCACGCGCTTCTCGATCGCCTCACCCTGATAGGCGAACGCCAGCTCGGCGCCATGGGCGGCCAATTGCTGCGAAATCCCCCACGCCAGCGAGCGGTCGTTGGCGAGGCCCATGATCAGCCCGCGCTTGCCCGCCATCAATTTCGTCATGCAACCGCCCCTTCTTCGACCTTTTCGTCCCGCGCCGGCTCCTCGACCTTGAGCTCTTCGGTATACGGCCCCTCGTAGGTCTCGCCCTTTAGCGCGGTGTCGCCCGCGTCCGCCAGCGCCGCGTTGAGTTCGGCCGCCATCACCACGCCCAGCCCGATCACGAAAAAGAACAGCAACGTGACCATCACGCCCGCCAGGCTGCCGTAGGTCCGGCTATAGCCGCCGAACGCGGCAATCGCGTTGGGCAGCAATTCCACCGTCCCCAGCCACCACACGGTGACGAGCAATGCGCCGGGCCATTTGCGGCACGCCAGCTTGCGGTAGCGCGACGGGGTCAAGGCCAGGAAGATGGCATAGAAGGTCACGAACAGGGTCGCGCCCGGGATCAGCCGGTAGAGCCCGAGCCGGTGGCCCAGCCCGCTCGAAAACGGCAGATAGGTCGCGACATAATGCTGCGCCGAGGTCAGCATCACGGTCGCCCCGAACGCCGCCATCAGCAGCAGCACCGAGCTGATAATGACCGCGATCGAGCCCAGCCGATATTCCCAGAAGGGCGCGCAATATTTGACGCCATAGGCGCGGCGCAGGATGTCGCGGATGGTCTCGATGAAGCTCGCCGCGGTCCACAGGCCGACCGCCCCGCCGACCCACAGCAGCATCCCCGCGCGCGCCGCCAGCACCTCGTTGATCGGCCCGGCCAGCACGTTGCTGACCTCGCCCGGCATCCGCGCCAGGATGGTTGCGACGGTCAGCTGCGCGTCCTCGCTGCGACCGACCAGATGCGCCACCGCCGCCGCCAGGATCATGAACGGGAACAGCGCGACCATCGCCAGATAGGCGAGGTTGCCGGCATGGATGAAGCCGTCGTCATAAACGCCCAGCGCGACTCGTTTGACGACTTCCAGCGGGCGGACGACGTCGCGCGCCGCGCGCTCGGCGAATTCCTTGCCGAACCGCGCGTGCAGGCCCGCCTGCCGCTTGCGCCGCTCCTCGGGGCTTAGCTGATGGCGTTCCTTCACAGGCTGCTCAACCCGACAGGCCGGCGCGTGGATCCATCTTCGGGTCCCATTCGGCGGCGAACGCCTCCAGCGCGGCATCGCCGGCGGGCAGGTCGATCCTCAGCTCGACGATCTGGTCGCCGCGCTTGCCGTCCTTGGCGGTGAAGCCGCGCCCCGGGATGCGCAGCAGCTTGCCCGAGGTCGATCCCTTGGGGATGGTCAGCATCACCGGCCCGTTGGCGGTCGGCACCTTGACCTTGGCCCCCAGCACCGCCTCCTTGAGCGTCACCGGCAGCGCCAGGCGGACATGGCTGCCGTCGCGGGCGAAGGCACGGTGCGGCGAAATCTCGATCGTGACGATGGCGTCGCCGCGACCGCCCGCGCCTTCCTGCCCCTGTCCCGCCAGGCGGATCTTGGCGCCGTCCTCGACTCCCTTGGGCAATTTCAGATCGATCGTCCGCCCGCCGGCCAGCGTCACTCGCTGGGGCGCCAGCGTGGCGGCGTCGGTGAACGGCACTTTCAGCCGATAGGCGACGTCGGCGCCCTTGGCCGGCGCGCGGCGGCCGAAGCCGTTGCCGCGCCCGCCGCGCCCGGCATTGGCGGCGCCGAACAGGCCTTCGAACAAATCGCTGAGGTCGGCCGTCTCGGCCCCCTGGAAGCCGCCGGGGAAGCCCTCGGGCCGGGCGCCGGCCCCGCCGCCGAACCCGCCCGCTGATCGCCCGCCCGGCGCATAACCCGCGCCGAACGGCGACTTGGGGTTGCCGTCCTCGTCGATCTCGCCGCGGTCGTAGCGCGCGCGCTTGTCCTTATCCGACAGCACGTCATAGGCCTGCGTCACCTGGTTGAACCGCTCGGACGCCTTGGGGTTGTCCTTGTTGCGGTCGGGATGCAGCTGCTTGGCGAGGCTGCGATAGGCCTTCTTGACCTCGGCCTCGCTCGCACCGCGCTTGATCCCCAGTCTTTGATACAGATCCATCAAGGCCCCTTCGTTCGGTGCTCCATCTCGAAGCTGCGGCGGTTAACGTCAAGCGCCGCCGAATAAGCGCTTGAATTCGACAGGCGGCCCGGCACAAGCTGCGACCGGGGGCAATAGATGGGGCCATCGCAACCGAACGCCAACCGGCGTCCGCTCAAGTCACGCACAACCGGCTGGGCGGGCCTCGCCAAGCGGGCGGTTCTGGCCACCGGCCTCAACGCCAACCAGGTCAGCCTGGCCGGCATCGTCATCGCCGCGCTCGGCGCCTGGGCGCTGGTCGAGACCCCGGCCCGGCCCTTGCTGTTCGTCGCCGCGGCGGCGGCGGTCCAGCTGCGCCTGCTCGCCAACATGCTCGACGGGCTGGTCGCCGTCGAAGGCGGGCGCGGCGGCCCGACCGGCGCCATCTGGAACGAATTTCCCGACCGCATCGAAGACAGTCTGTTCCTCGTCGCCGCTGGATACGCCGCTGATTTCGCGTGGCTCGGCTGGCTTGCCGCCTTGCTCGCCGCGGTGTGCGCTTACGTCCGGCTGCTCGGCGGCTCGCTCGGCCAGCCGCAGGATTTCGGCGGGCCGATGGCCAAGCCGCACCGCATGGCGGCGCTGACCCTCGCCTGCCTCGCCGCGATCTTTTCGCTTCCGGCGCTCGGCCTTGGCCTTGCCATCATCGCCGCCGGCACCTTGCTGACCATCGCGCTTCGCCTGCGCCGTCTCGGCAAGCGCTTGCGCGGATGATCGGCGGGCTGATCATCGCCGCCACCCGGCTCCTGGTCGGCGGCCAGGGGGTGTGGATCGGCGACCCGCCGAGCGAGCGGCAGTCGATCTATTTCGCCAACCATTCGAGCCACCTCGACACCATCCTGGTGTGGGCCGCCATGCCGCCGCACCTGCGCGCCCGCGTCCGCCCGGTCGCCGCCGCCGATTACTGGGGCCGCGGCCGGGTCCAGCGGCGGATCGCGCTCGGCACCCTCAACGCGGTGCTGATCGACCGCCAGGCGCGCGGCAGCGACCCGCTCGAACCGTTGAAGGCGGCGCTGACGGCGGGCGACAGCCTGATCCTGTTCCCCGAAGGCACACGCGGCATCACCGAGCTGCCGGCCGCCTTCAAGCCCGGCCTCTACCACCTCGCCAAGGCCTATCCGGAGATCGACCTGGTGCCCGTGTTCCTCGACAATCTGCGCCGTGCCTTGCCCAAGGGCAGCCTCATCCCCGTACCGCTCAGCTGCATCGCCCGCTTCGGCGCCGCGATCCATCTCGCCGAGGGCGAAGCCAAGCCCGAATTTCTCGACCGCGCCCGCTCGGCCGTGGTGGCGCTGGCATGACCCTCTCCCCACTCGAACCGATGCACTTCCTCATCGCCGGGGTCGTTGCCTTGCTCGCGCTCGCCTCGCTGATCGGCTGGGTGCTCGCCCGCCGCGTCACCAGCGACGCGGGCCGCGACACCGTCCGCAACCTCAACGCGCGGATCAAGGCGTGGTGGGTGATGGTGGCGATCTTCGCCGTCGCCTTCGTCTTCGGCAAGATGGTGACGATCGCTTTGTTCGCGGTGGTCAGCTTCATCGCGCTTCGCGAATTCTATTCGCTCACCCCGACCCACCCGAGCGACCATGCGGCAATGGCGGCGGCCTTCTACATCTTCCTGCCGCTGCAATATTGGCTGGTGGCGGTCGACTGGGTGACGATGCTGACCATCGCCATCCCGGTCTATGCCTTCCTTGCGCTGCCGGTGCTGTCGATGGTCAAGGGCGTCACCGCCGATTTCCTTGAACGCGCCGCCAAGATCCAGTGGGGGCTGATGCTCGCCGTCTTCTGCATCAGCCACGCGCCGGCGCTGCTGATGCTCGACCTCGGCCCGGTCAGGCCGGTCTATCTGCTGTTCTTCCTCGTCACCGTGGTCCAGCTCAGCGACGTCTTCCAATATGTCGCGGGCAAGCTCGTTGGCCGCCACCACATGGCGCCCAACGTCAGCCCGTCCAAGACGTGGGAAGGGCTCGTCATCGGCGGCCTCGCGGCGACCGGCGTCGGCGCGGCTTTGTGGTGGATCACCCCGTTCAGCCCGCTCGAAGCCGCCGGCATGGCGCTCGCCATCGTCATTGCCGGGGCGCTCGGCGGGCTGGTGCTGTCGGCGGTCAAGCGCTCGCTCGGCGCGAAGGACTGGGGCAAGATGATCGAAGGCCATGGCGGCGCGCTCGACCGGATGGATTCGGTGACCTTCGCCGCGCCGGTCTTCTTCCACCTCACCAATTACTTCTTCGCCCGGTGAGCCTCGCCATGCTGTGGCTGTTCGTCCGCCGGCTGGGGCTGACGCTGCCGTTGTGGATCGTCGCCGGCTGGTCGGCGGCGGAGGCGGCCCTGTTCTTCCTTGTCGCCGACATCCCGATCAGCTGGATCGCGGTTCGCCACGGCCCCCGCGCCGGACTGCTCGCGGCGGTGGTCGCCGCCATCGCCTCGGTCGCCGGGACGTTGATCGTGCTGGTCTGGGCGGGGCGCGATGCAAGCGGTGCGGCGCTGACCATGGCCGCCTTGCCCGGCATCGACCCGGCGCTGATCGCCGACGCCGCCACTCGCTACCACCACGGCCTGCAGGCGGTGCTGGTGGGATCGTTCAGCGGCATCCCGTTCAAACTGTTCGCGCTCCAGGCCGCGCGCAGCCACGATCTGCCGTTCGTGCTGATGGCGCCCTTCCTCCGCCTGCCGCGCTTCGCCGCGGTCGCGCTGCTGGCCGGGGGCATCGGCCACGCCATGGCGCCCCGCATCGCCGAGCGTTCACGCCTGGCCCTGCTCGCCGCGGCGTGGCTCGCCTTTTACGCCTTCTACTTCTCGGTCATGCCGCGCTGAGCCTCGACAGCGGCGGCGCGAGGCGGCAAAGGCGTTCGCCATGGCCGACGATCCTTTTGCCTTGTTCGAAGCCTGGTTCGCCGAGGCCCGGCTAAGCGAGCCCAACGACCCCGACGCCATGGCGCTGGCGACGGTCGACGGCGGCGGTAATCCCTCGGTGCGGATGGTGCTGCTGAAGGGCCACGGCGACGGCGGCTTTACCTTCCACACCAACAGCCTCAGCCACAAGGGCCGCGACATGGCCGCCAACGACCGCGTCGCCGCCGTGCTCCACTGGAAGTCGCTGCGCCGTCAGGTGCGGATCGAAGGCCGCGTCAGCCCCGCCTCGGACGCCGCCTCCGACGCCTATTTCGCCTCGCGCGGCCGACTGTCGCAGGCCAGCGCCTGGGCCTCGCTGCAGTCGCAGCCCTTGGCGTCCCGCGCCGAGCTCGAGCAGCGCCAGGCCGGGATGAAGGCGCGCTTCGCCACCGGCGACATCCCCCGCCCGCCGCACTGGCACGGCTATCGCATCGACCCGGTGACCATCGAATTCTGGAGCGACGGCGAGCATCGCCTCCACCACCGCCGCTTGTTCACCCGCCGCGACGACGGCGGCTGGGACGAAGGCCTGCTCTACCCGTGACCGCCTTCCACGACACCCATGCCGAGCGCTCGGCGCTGTCGACCCGCGCCGCCCTGGCCAGCGTCACCATGGCGCTGCTCCTGCTCGGCCTCAAAAGCTGGGCGGCCTGGTCGACCCATTCGATGGCCATGCTCGGCAGCCTCGCCGACACCGGGCTCGATCTCATCGCCAGCCTCGTCACCCTCGCCGGGGTGCGCATCGCCGCGCTCCCCGCCGACAGCGACCACCGCTTCGGCCACGGCAAGGCGGAGGCGCTGGTCGCCTTGTTCCAGATCCTGCTCATCACCGTCTCGGCCGGCTGGATCGCGACCCGCTCGGTCCAGCGGCTGATCGCCGGGGCCGAGACCGGCGCCGCCGACGTCGGCATCGTCGTGTCGCTCGCGGCGATGGCGGCGACCCTGCTGCTGATCACCTACCAGCGCCGGGTCATCGCCCGCACCGGATCGGTCGCCATCGCCACCGACCGCGTCCATTATCAGTCGGACCTGTTCCTCAACGGTTCGGTCATCGTCGCCTTGGTGCTCGATCAATATGCCGGCCTGGTCGGCGCCGACGCTTTGTTCGGGCTGCTCATCGCCGGCTGGCTGCTGTTCGGCGCGTGGCGCTCCTCGACCCACGCCATCAATCAGCTGATGGACCGCGAATGGCCCGAGGATCAGCGCGCCGCCTTCCTCGCTGCCGCCGCCGATTATCCCGAACTTGCCGGCCTCCACGACCTCAGAACCCGGACCAGCGGCTCGCACCACTTCGTCCAGTTCCACGTCTGGGTTCCCGGCGAATGGACGGTGCGCCAGGCCCATGACCGCCTCGACACCGTCGAGGAGGCGCTTCAGGCGCGCTTCCCGCAGACCGAAATCCTGATCCATCTCGACCCCCACGGCCACACCGACCGCGAGACCATGCTGCCGTCGCACCTGACCGAGACTTGACGATGACGCTCATCCCCTTCTTCCAGGTCGATGCCTTCGCCGCCGCCCCGTTCGAAGGCAATCCGGCGGCGGTGATGCCGCTCACCGAATGGCTGCCCGACATTACGCTGCAAGCCATCGCCGCCGAGAACAATCTCAGCGAAACCGCCTTCGCCGTCCCTGCCGCCGACGGAAGCGAGGCCGACTACGACCTCCGCTGGTTCACCCCGACGGTCGAAATCGACCTGTGCGGCCACGCCACGTTGGCCAGCGGCCACATATTGATGAGCGGCCAGCGCATCCGCTTCGCCACCCGCTCGGGCGTCCTCATGGTCGAGCGGCGCGACGGCCTGCTCCACCTCGACCTCCCCGCTTATGCGGTCGAGCCGGGGGTCGAGCCGGGCCTGCTCGATGCGCTCGGGCTGCCGGCGGGCACCGAAACCTTCCTCGGCCGGGGCGGCAACGGCGCCGCCATCGCCTTGCTTGCCGACGAGGCCGCGGTCCGCGCCGTCGCGCCCGACTTCGCCGCCTTGCGCACCATCGACCGCCTGGTCATCGTCACCGCGCCGGGCCGCGACACCGCCATCGCCAGCCGCGTGTTCGCCGCCTATCACGGGATCGACGAGGACCCGGTGACCGGCAGCGCCCACGCCGCGCTCGTCCCGTTCTGGGCGGCCAGGCTCGGCCGCACCCACTTCACCGCGCTCCAGGCGAGCAAACGCTCGGGCCACCTCGACTGCGAGCTGCGCGGCGTTCCCGGTGATGAACAGGGGCGGGTCATCCTCGGCGGCCAATGCGTCACCGTCATCGAAGGCAATTTCCAGCTCTGAAACCGCACGGCTGGGCGGCAATCTCCTCGCCCTCCGGTGGAATAGCGTCGCCACCGTCCCATCTATGGTTAACCCCGCAGGAGATCGACATGCCCAATATCGCCCAGGCCGGAAGCTTCAAACTCGGCGCCCGCACCGTCCATCGCCTGGGCTATGGCGCGATGCAGCTGGCCGGCCCCGGCGTGTTCGGCCCGCCGAAGGATCGCGACTCCGCGCTCGCCGTGCTGCGGGAGGCGGTGGCCAGCGGGGTCAACCACATCGACACCAGCGATTATTACGGCCCCCACGTCACCAACCAGCTGATCCGCGAGGCGCTTCACCCCTATCCCGACGACCTCGTCATCGTCACGAAGTTGGGCGCGGTGCGCGGCAATGACGCGTCGTGGAAGGTCGCCATGTCGCCCGATCAGCTGACCGCCGCGGTGCACGATAATCTGCGCAACCTCGGCCTCGACACGCTCGAGGTGGTCAACTTGCGCCTCATGTTCAGCCCGCACGGGCCGGCCGAAGGCCCGATCGAAGCGCCGCTGACCGCGCTTGCCGAGCTCCAGCGCCAGGGTCTGGTGCGCCACATCGGGCTGAGCAACGTCACCGAGCGTCAGCTAACCGAAGGCCGCCGCATCGCCGACATCGTCTGCGTCCAGAACCACTATAACCTCTCCCACCGCGGCGACGATGCGATGATCGACGCGCTCGCCGCCGACGGCATCGCTTACGTCCCGTTCTTCCCGCTTGGCGGCTTCACCCCGCTCCAGTCGGACGCGCTGTCCGCCGTCGCCGCGCGGCTGTCGGCGACGCCGATGCAGGTCGCGCTCGCCTGGCTGCTGCGCCGCTCGCCCAATATCCTGCTGATCCCTGGCACGTCCTCGCTTACCCACCTGAGGGAGAATCTCGCCGTAGCCGATATCGACCTCGACCAGGATGCACTGCAGGCGCTCGACCGGATCGGGGCCGAAGCCGCCGTCGCTTAAGGCGCCGCCGCCGGCGTCACCGCGTGCAGCGCCAGCTTGAAGCGCAGCACGCTGTTGGCCGGGATCGGCCCGACCGCCTTGGCCCCATAGCCGAGCGCGGGCGGGATCCACACCACCCACTCGTCGCCCGGCCGCATCAGCTTCAGCGCCTCGGTGAAGCCGGGGACGAACGCGTCGACCGGGCCAACCAGGGGCTTGCCCGCCTCATAACTGCTGTCGAACGTCTCGCCGCTCACCAACTTGCCTTCGTAATCGAAGCTGACGACGTCGTGCCCGGCCGGCGAGCGCCCGCCCTTCGGCCCCAACGAGACAATGAAATATTGCAGCCCGCTCGGCGTCGTCACGACCCCGCGCGCGGCGCCGTTGCGGGTCAGGAAATCAGGCCCCGCGGCGGTCACCGGCGGCGCCGGCGGCGCGGACGGGACGGTGGCACAAGCGCCAAGCAACGACAGGCCGAACGCGGCCAAAGCAAGTTTCTTCATGGGCGGAGTGTCTAGCGAGGGCGGGGTAGATTGGGAAGCGATGGCGGCCAATTTTCTAATGTCCGCTGTCGACCCAAAGCTGCCATTAGCCCAGCTGTGCAAAGCTCCGGGCGAAGGATTGGAAATATGGACTGCTCGCCACCGGCGTCGCGAACACGAACATTGCGGCATAATAGGCAGCCATGAAGGGGAAAGGCCATCGAAGGCGCCGGAGCGCGACCTCCCCGACGATGAGTACCGCCAGAACGAATTCCATGAAGATCAGTGAACCGTAAAGCGCGGTATCGAAATTCGGAGTTAGAAATGGCACCGCAATAATCAGCAGGCGCTCCATGGCCGCCTCCAACGGGATCAGCGCGGTGCATCCGATCAATCGCAGGTGCAGACCCAAGTCGCGTTTTAGCGCGGCCCAGATCGCCCATCCCAGAAACAGGCAGAAGAGGGCAAGACCGGTAAGGTCCATGAAGAGGAATTTCAGGTTGAGTAGATAGTCCTCAGTTCTACGCACCATGACCTGGAGGATGTACAACCCGCTGAGCACCACGACTAACGCTAGGGCCGGGGAAGCCCATCCGATTGTGCGATGCAGTTTCCGCCTTCGCGTCTTTATCAGCCAGGCTTGAAAAATCGGGAGCGACATCCACGCCGTAGCGGAGAGCCCATGAATAAGGTGGCCCGCGTCTGTCGTAGTCAGAACGGCGAATAGGGTGGGCCAGAAACCGGCGGCCACAAGCGCGAAGGCAATGAGAAAATAAACCCACCATTCCCGAAAGATGCGTGGCATCGGCCGTGCGCGAAAAATGGTGGCCATCGGGGTCCCCCTCCCTCTAGCAGTCGTCGCTCTGAACCCGTCTAACAGACTAATGTCCGCTTTCCACCCAAACGGACATCAGCGCCAGTCGCACCGAACGCTTGGTGAGACGCTAGCCCCCGCGGGGACAGAAATCCCTTTCAATGTAGGATTTCGCCTGCTTGGGTCCCGGAACCCGCGAGTTAAGTCCGGGCTCTTTCAAGGTCGCCGATCCCTGTCCCCCGCGCGTCCGCCACGCGTCGCCCGCCGCTGCCCCGCGTCGAACCGGCGGAGGATTAGCCACCGCAAATGGCCCCACGACCGCGAACATTGTGAACATTCGCGACCGCTGTTCCAGGCCTAAGCCGCCGCCGCCTCGTCGATCGCCGCCGCTTCGGTCGCCACTATGGTGCCGCCGCCGAGCAACCGATCGCCATCGTAGAACACCGCCGATTGGCCCGGCGCGACGCCATATTCTGGCCGCGCGAACGAAAGTCGCCCGCCGTCCCACCGTGCGGCCACCGGCGGCGCCATCGATCGGACCTTGGCCTCGACGTCGCGCTGATCCTCGGCCAGCCAGTTGAGGCCGCCGACGCTGGCCGATGCCACCGCCAGCGCGCGGCGCGGCCCGACCACCAGGCGCTTGGCCTCGGGCTCGATCCGCACCACGTAAAGCGGCTCGGCCTGGCCGCCGATCTCGATCCCGCGGCGCTGGCCGATGGTGAAGTGGACCACGCCCTGATGGCGCCCGAGCAGCGCGCCGTCGACGCCGACGATGTCGCCCGGCGCGGCGGTTTCGGGCCGCAATTTCTTGACCAGCGACGCATAATCGCCGTCGGGGACGAAGCAGATGTCCTGGCTGTCGGGCTTGTTGGCGACCACCAGCCCCTCGGCCTCGGCCAGCCGCCGCACCTCGCTCTTGGGCAGGTCGCCCAGGGGAAAGCGGAGGAAATCGAGCTGGTCGGCGGTCGTGCCATAGAGGAAATAGCTCTGGTCGCGCGCGGGATCGCGGCCCTTCCACAGCTCGGTGCGGCCGCGGTTGACGACCCGCCGCACATAATGGCCGGTGGCGAGGCAGTCGGCGCCAAGCTCGCGCGCGAACGCGATCAGATCGACGAACTTGACCCCCTGGTTGCACAAGGAACACGGCACCGGAGTCCGGCCCGCCGCATATTCATCCGCGAACTTGTCGATCACGCCCGTCCTGAAGCGGCTCTCATAGTCGAGCACATAATGGGCGACGCCGAGCCGGTCGCAGACGGTCTTGGCGTCGTAGATGTCCTGGCCGGCGCAGCATGAGCCCGAGCGCTTCGCCGCTTCGCCATGGTCGTACAGCTGAAGCGTGACCCCGATCACCTCCGCCCCGGTGCGATGGGCGAGCGCGGCGACGACCGACGAATCCACGCCGCCCGACATGGCGACCACGATGCGCGCGCCCTTGGCGCCGCTTTTTATGTCGAAATCGGGGGTCATGACGCGGCGTCTTTACTCGAAATTCACCCTGTCCGGCTAGAGCAAGCGCAGGATTAACGGAATGAACGGACCCGTCCTTGTCGCGATTCGAGAGCGAATTCACCTCCGCCAGCGAAGCCAGGCTCGACCTGGGAGAGCTTGTGGCGGCGCTCGCCTCGGGCACCGCGGATGAGGCGCAGCGGCGTCAGGCGATCGCCTGTTTGCTCTCTGCGGGGAGCGGTTGGCGGGATGCCGCGGCTCGGCTCGGCGGCACCTTCGCCGACGGGGTCGCCGGGGCAACAGGGTTAACGGACGGTAAGGAAGGATGAAGGGCAAAGTTACCACCGCGCTTCAAATTTTCTCAAGGCCTTGTGTTTAACAACAAGGCATCGACCGCAAATTAATGATTGAGGACGTCAATGCTCGAGAACCAGAAGATTCGGCCTGCGCAGGTAATCGGTCCGCTCGGCGAACCGCTGACGCTCGATTCTTTGCCGCCCGCCTTCACCACCCGCTGGGTGGTCCGGCGCAAGGCGGAAGTGGTGGCGGCCGTCGCCGGGGGTCTGTTGACCGTCGACGAAGCCTGCCAGCGCTACACCCTGAGCCTCGAGGAATTCACCAGCTGGCAGCGGGCGGTCGATCGTTCAGGCATGCCCGGCCTGCGCGTCACGAGGATCAAGCATTACCGCGACCAATATGAGCGCCAGCAACGCTACTGATACGACCATTCCCAAGCCTGAAACTCCCTCGGGGCCCGCCGGAAACGACGGGCCCCGTTTTTTTGTTACGCGTCTGCACTGGACACGGCGGTCGTTATCCGGAACAATCCCCCCGCATCAGGCGTCTTGATGCCGGAAGGCTGCCGCGTGCTAAGGCGGCCACGAACAGGAGGGAATGCACATGGGTTTCATTCTATGGCTTATCGTTGGTGGTGTTGTCGGCTGGCTCGCCAGTCTGGTCATGCGCACTGACGGACAACAGGGCATCATCCTCAACATCGTCGTCGGTATTATCGGCGCGGTCATTGCCGGGCTGATCCTCGGCGGTGGCAACATCAACAACAGCAACCCGCTGGATCTGACGAACATCCTCTACTCGCTCCTCGGCGCGATCGTCCTTCTGGCGGTCGTCAACCTGGTGCGCCGCGGATCGGTTCGCTAGACACTCAAGCGACGCGAACAAGATTAGGGCCGCCCGGCGACAAGCCGGGCGGCCCTTTTCATTGTCTCAACCTTGGAAGCGTTCGCCTACTGCAGCTCGACGCTCATCGCGATCGTCACTTGCAGGTCCTGCGACCCGGCGTCGATGGTCGTCGCCGCGTCCCCGCGTTCGGCCTTGGCCATCATCACCATCGGCATCGGCGGCGGCGGCGAATAGCCACCGCTCTCGCTGATCGACAGCACCCGCACCACCCGCATGCCCATCGCCCGCGCATAAAGCTCGGCGCGCGCCCGGCCGGCGGCGACCGCCTTCAGCCGCGCTTCGTCGAGCGCCGCCTCGGGATGCTCGACCGTCAGGCTCGGCCCGTTGATCTGGTTGGCGCCCTGGGCAACCAACGCGTCGAGGATCTCGCCCGACTTGCGGATGTCGCGGAAGCGGATCGAGACCGTGTTCGACGCCTGGTAGCCGGTCAGCACCGGCGGCTGGTTATTGTCGTAGCGATATTCGGGGCTGAGGTTGATCGAGCTGGTCTGGATGTCCTTGTCGGCGATCCCGGCCTTCTTCAGCGCCGCCCGTACCCGCTCCATCCGCGCCGCATTGTCGGAGATGGCGGCGCTGGCGGTCGGGGCACGCGTCACCACGCCGGCCGAAATGACCGCCAGGTCGGGCACCCGGCTGACCGTTCCGGTGGTGCTGAAATCGAGCCGCGTCCCGGCCAGCGGGCGAACCACCGCGACCTCCTGCGCGAAGGCGATCGCGGGCAGCGAGGCGCCGGCCAGCGCGAGCGCGGCGAACAAGGTCTTCTTCACATCGTGTCTCCTGAAATTAGCAGCAGTTATCGCGCCGCAGGCTGGCCGCGACGCGATGGCTGGAGGCTGAACCAACGGGTCGGCTAGTCGACTTAGCGGCGGCGGACGATCAACCGGTAGATCAGGAGAAGGAGCACGGCACCGACGATGGCGGCGATGAACCCGGCCGCTTCGCCCTGGTCGTACCAGCCGACCGACTTGCCGATGAACCCGGCGAGGAGGGCGCCGGCGATGCCCAGCAGCATGGTGATGATGCACCCGCCCGGGTCCTTGCCGGGCATGAGCAGCTTGGCGATTGCGCCCGCCAGCAGCCCGATGACGATCCAGCCGATGATGCCATAGGATTCGATCATGCCCTTATCACTCCCTAGAGTCGCTTCGCGCCGTTGCAGCAGAAATCGTCCGCCCGGGCAACAACGCCCGTCGGTTGGACCGTGTCCGTCGTTGGTCGAAAAAGCCTTTCGCGCCCGGGCGCACAAGGCCAGTTGCCCCGAGTGAGTTATCGCGATAATACAGCTAAAGCCGCCGTGCGCGCCGGCGAGGGACAGGATCTGTCGAAATGAATCGGGAAATCATGATCGAGGCTTCGGACACGCTGATCGTCGTCGACGGCTCGGCGCGGCGCCGTCGGATGGTGATCATCGCCGCCGCGATTGGCGCGGTGCTGATCCTGCTGGCCGCTTATGCGATGATGCGGTCGAGCGACAAATCCGCCGCCGCCGCCGCGGCCGCCGACAAAGGCGGGCAAGTGCCGACCGTCACCGTGGTCGTGCCCGGCCGCACCGAAGTGGCGCGCATGGTGACGGCTTCCGGCGCTCTCGCCGCCCGCCGTGACGAGCCGATCGGCGTTGCCGGTGAAGGCGGCCGCGTCACCGCCGTCTATGTTGATGCCGGCAGCTGGGTCCGCCAGGGCCAGGTGCTGGCGGTGATCGACCGCTCGGTCCAGGTCCAGGACACGGCGCAGATCGCCGCCTCGGTCCAGGCCACCCGGGCCGACGCCGCGCTGGCCCAGAATGAACTGGAACGGAGCCAGGCGCTGGTCGGGCGCGGCTTCGTGTCAAAGGCCGACCTCGACCGCAAGCGCGCCGCGCGCGATGCGGCGGCGGCGCGGGTCAATGTCGCCCAGGCACAGCTCGGCGCCTCGCGCGCCCGGCTCGGCCGGCTCGACATCCGCGCGCCTTCGTCGGGCCTGGTGCTCGAGCGCAACGTCGAGGTCGGGCAGATTGTCAGCGGCGGCGCCGGCGGCCTGTTCCGGCTGGCCAGCGGCGGCGAAATGGAGCTTCGCGCTCAATTGTCGCAGCAGGATCTTGCATCCATCCACACCGGCATGGCCGCGTCGGTCACCCCGATCGGGCTCGATCAGAGCATCGCCGGCCGGGTGTGGCAGGTGTCGCCGGTCATCAACCCGCAGACTCGCCAGGGCGAAGTGCGGATTTCGGTGCCTTATTCGGCCTCCATGCGCCCGGGCGGTTTCGCCGAAGCGCGCATCGCGGCCGGCGCGACGACCGCCCCGATGCTTCCGCAAAGCGCGGTGCTGAGCGACGACAAGGGCACCTACGTCTACGTCGTCAACGCCAAGAACATCGTCGAACGCCGCGCGATCAAGATCGGCGACATCGGCGAGGAGGGCGTGCCGGTCGCCGAGGGCTTGTCGGGCCAGGAGACGGTGGTGCTGTCCGCCGGGCCGTTCCTCAACCCCGGACAGAAGATCGCGCCGCGGCGCCTGGCGGCGGGCAAGTGACCGCGGCCGCCAAGAGCCCGAGGACCGCATCATGAACTTCCGCAACATTTCATCCTGGTGCATCCGCCACCCGCTGCCGCCGATCGTCCTGTTCGTCGGGCTGCTGCTGGCCGGGTTCATGGCGTTTTCGAAGATGACCGTGAACAATTTCCCGGACATCGATTTCCCCGCCGTGATGGTCGACATTTCGCAGCCCGGCGCGGCCCCGGCGGAAATGGAGAACCAGGTTACGCAGCGGGTCGAGGCAGCCATCCGCAGCGTCGAGAATATCGACGAAATCGATAGCAGCGTGCGCGAAGGCAGCAGCAGCACCTTCGTCCAGTTCCGCATCGGCACGCCGGTCGACCGCGCCGCCAACGATGTCCGCGACGCCGTCAGCCAGATCCGCGGCGACCTGCCCGACGGCATCCTCGAGCCGCAGATCAACCGGGTCAAAACCAACGGCGGCGGCGAGATCGCCTTCATCGCCGCCCAAACCCACGACATGACGCTCGAGCAATTGAGCTGGTTCGTCGACAATACGGTGGCGCGCAAATTGCTGTCGGTCGACGGCGTCGCCGCGGTCACCCGCGAGGGCGGGGTCGACCGCCAGATCCGGGTCACGCTGAACCCCGCCGCGCTGCAGGCGCAGGGCATCACCGCGGCGCAGGTCAACCAGCAGCTGCGCCAGACCAATCTGAACGCCGCCGGCGGCCGCGCCGAGCTGGCCGGGTCCGAGCAGACGGTGCGCGTAATCGGCAATGCGGTCGATACCTACACCCTGGGCCAGACCGAGATTTCGGTCGGCGGCGGGCGGGTCGTGCGGCTGGCCGACCTGGGCACGGTCGGCGACGGCACCAACGAGCCGCGCTCCGACGCCGTGCTCGACAACAAGCCGGTTGTCAGCTTCAACATCGCGCGCGCCAAGGGCGCGTCCGACGTCACCGCTTATGACGGCGCGTGGAAAGCGTTGCGCGAGATCGAGAAAGCCGATCCGCGGATCCAATTCGTCGAGATCGAAAACACCGTCGATTACACCAAGTCGCAATATCGCTCGTCGATGGAAGCGCTGGTCGAGGGCGCGATCCTGGCGGTGTTCGTGGTGTTCCTGTTCCTGCGCGACACCCGCGCGACGCTGATTTCGGCGGTCGCCATTCCGCTGTCGGCGATCCCGGCCTTCTATTTCATCGACCTGATGGGGATCACGCTCAACTTCCTGTCCTTGCTCGCGCTGGCGCTGGTCGCCGGAGTGCTGGTCGACGACGCCATCGTCGAGATCGAGAACATCGTCCGCCACATGCGCATGGGCAAAAGCGCTTACCAGGCGTCGATCGACGCCGCCGACGAGATCGGGCTGGCCGTGCTGGCGACGACATCGGCGATCGTCGCGGTGTTCCTGCCGGTGGCGATGATGCCGGGCATTTCCGGGCAATTCTTCCGCCACTTCGGCTATACGGTCGTGCTGGCGGTGCTGATGAGCCTGCTCGTGGCGCGGATGATCACGCCGCTGATGGCCGCCTATTTCCTGCGCGCCCACGGCGTCCAGGAGCATGCTTCGGGCAAGTGGATGCACCGCTACCTCGCGGTGCTCAACTGGAGCCTGTCGACGGTGCGGGCGGACAGGCTTCTTGCGGCCTTGCCCAAGCGCGCAGGGAAGATTGGATATTATCTTTTCGAGGCCGGGCTGGCCATCTTGCTCGTGATCGCCTTCGTGGTCGCAGCGATGGTTGTCTCCAAGACAGTGGGGCCACTGGGTCTGCCACTCCCGTTGACCGTGCTTGTGGCATTGCTAGTCGCCGGACTGGCGGTCTTTGCAATCGGCTGGCTCGTCGGAGGTGCGGTCGGCATGACCGGCGGGCGCTTCGCCGATTGGCACGGACTGTACGTCGCGAGGCTCAAGGCACGGATGCGCGACCATCGCTTCTTCATGGTCGGCGGGGGCGTGCTGACGCTGATTCTGACCGTCGTGCTGTTCGCGACGCTGCCGATGACCTTCCAGCCGGAGCAGAACCAGCCGACCTCGACCGTCCGCATCGGCCTGCCGCCCGGGACCACGCTGGCCCAGACGCGCGTCATCGCCGCCCAGACCGCCGACATCATCAAGCAGAACCCCAACGTCGAACGGGTGTTCGAGCGGATCTACACGTCTGTCAGCTTCGTCAACGTCGTCTACAAGAAGAACCGCAAGCTCAAGAGCTTCGAAATCGAGCGCATGATCTCGCCCAAGCTGGCCCAGATCCCCGACGCCCGGGTCAATTTCATGAGCCAGAACAGCGGCGGACCCGGCGGTGGCGGGCGGCCGATCAACCTGTTCCTGGGCAGCGACGATCCGGTCAAACTGAGCGCCGTCGCCAGCCAGGTTTCGAAGGAGATGGAAACCATCCCCGAACTGGTCGCGCCGCGCGTCCAGGGCGACAATGTCCGTCCCGAAATCACCATCAAGCCGCGCTTCGACTTGGCCGCCGACCTGGGCGTCACGACCAGCGCACTAAGCCAGACAATCCGCATCGCGACCATCGGCGACATCGACCAGAACAGCGCCAAATTCTCGCTGTCCGACCGTCAGGTGCCAATCATCGTCGCGCTGCCGGTCAGCTCGCGGCGGACGATCTCGACGCTCGAGGACTTGCCGGTGCCGACCCGGACGGGCGCATCGGTGCCGCTGAAGGCGATCGCCGATATCGGCTTCGGATCCGGCCCGGCGGTCGTCCAACGCACCAACCAGGTCCGCCGCATCGCCATCGGCGCCGATCTCGCGCCGGGCGTGGTCAGCAGCGACGCGTGGAAGAAGATCAACGCACTGCCGACCGTCAAGAGCTTGCCGGAGGGCGTCACCAAGCTCTCGCTCGGCGACCAGAAATGGCAGGGCGAGCTGGTCCAGAGCTTCGCCATCGCGGTGCTCGCCGGCATTCTCCTGGTGTTCGCGGTGCTGGTGCTGCTTTACCGCCGGCTGCTTGCCCCGTTCGTCAACATGGGCTCGCTGCTGCTCGCCCCGCTGGGCGCGGCGATCGCGCTGCACATCGCCGGCATGCCGGTGTCGCTGCCGGTGTTCATCGGCCTGCTGATGCTGCTCGGCATTGTCGCCAAAAATTCGATCCTGCTGGTCGATTTCGCGGTCGAGATGATGAACCACGGCATGTCGAAGAACGAAGCCATCTACGAAGCCGGGCACAAGCGCGCCCAGCCGATCGTCATGACCACCGTGGCGATGGTCGCGGGGATGCTGCCGATCGCTTTGTCGCTGTCGGGCGACGGCAGCTGGCGCGCGCCGATGGGCGTGACCGTGATCGGCGGGCTGATCTTCTCGACCCTGCTGACGTTGCTGCTCGTGCCGGCCTATTTCTCGATCGCGATCGATGTCGAGCGAGCGCTCGGCCGCCGCTTCGGCAAGCTGATCGACAATGGCGAGCCGCATACGCCGACGGCGGAGCCGCTCCCGGCGGAGTGACATCGCCCGATCCCCGGCTAAGGTGGCGGCGATGAGCAATGCGCCGGCCCTAAATCGCTTCAACCCGGCCCAGCCGGGGGCGGCGGGCATGAAGCGCGCCGCGACCGGCCTGTTGTTCGTCATGGCCGCGATCTTCGCCGCCGCCCGCGCGCTCGAGCCGCGCTACCCGTGGCTGGCATGGGTCAAGGCGTTCGCCGAGGCTGGAATGGTCGGCGGGCTGGCCGACTGGTTCGCGGTCACCGCGCTATTCCGCCACCCGCTCGGGCTGCCGATTCCGCACACCGCGATCATCCCCCGCAACAAGGATCGCATCGGCGAGGCATTGGCGACCTTCCTCAAGGAAAATTTCCTTATCGCCCGGGTGGTCGCGCGGCGCATGCGCCATATCGACCT